>JASLDK010000168.1 GCA_030145945.1 Nocardioides sp. | reverse complement strand
CGCTTGGTGACGAGGTTGTAGACGTTGTTGGACCAGTTCTGGATGGTCGTGTAGCGGCAGCGGCCGCCCTTCTTGACGATGATCTCGACGACCGCGGAGTGCAGCGAGTCGGAGGAGTAGATCGGCGCGGTGCAGCCCTCGACGTAGTGGACGTAGGCGTCCTCGTCGACGATGATCAGGGTCCGCTCGAACTGGCCCATGTTCTCGGTGTTGATCCGGAAGTAGGCCTGCAGCGGGATGTCGACGTGGACACCCTTGGGGACGTAGATGAACGAGCCACCCGACCACACCGAGGTGTTGAGCGCGGAGAACTTGTTGTCGCCGACCGGGATGACGGTCGCGAAGTACTCCTTGAAGAGCTCCTCGTGCTCCTTGAGCGCGGTGTCGGTGTCGACGAAGATGACGCCCTGCTCCTCCAGGTCCTCGCGGATCTGGTGGTAGACGACCTCGGACTCGTACTGCGCGGCGACACCGGCGACCAGCCGCTGCTTCTCCGCCTCCGGGATGCCGAGCTTGTCGTAGGTGTTCTTGATGTCCTCGGGCAGCTCGTCCCAGCTGGTGGCCTGCTTCTCCGTGGAGCGCACGAAGTACTTGATGTTGTCGAAGTCGATCGCGCCCAGGTCGGAACCCCAGGTCGGCATCGGCTTGCGGTCGAACAGCTTCAGACCCTTGAGGCGCAGGTCGAGCATCCAGCCCGGCTCGCTCTTCTTGGAAGAGATGTCGCGCACGACGTCCTCGTTGAGGCCGCGCTTGGCGTTGGCGCCGACGTCGTTCTTGTCGGACCAGCCGAAGTCGTAGCGACCGATCCCCTGCAGTTCGGGGTTGAGCTCTTCGATCGAGGTCATGACGTGACCTTCTCCTTCTTCTCTCGGGTCGAGATCGTGGCGTCGGGGATGCTGGTGGTGCAGACACCGTCGCCGTGGGCGATGGTGGCGAGGCGCTGGACGTGGGTGCCGAGGACGCGGCTGATCGCCTCGGTCTCGGCCTCGCACAGCTGCGGGAACTTGTGGGCGACGTGGGAGACCGGGCAGTGCTGCTGGCACAGCTGCTCCCCGCCGAGGACGTGCAGCTGGCCGGGGAGCTCACGGACGGCGGCGGCGTACCCCTCATCGGAGAACACCATCGCCAGGACCTGCGCGGGCGAGGCCTCGGGGTGCGCGGCCGCCACCTCGGGGAAGCGCTGCTCGATGAAGGCAGCCCGCCGATCGGCAAAGGCGCGTACGGCGTCAGGGCCGGCGGTCTCGGCGAGGAACCGCAGCGCCTCGGCGGCGAGGTCGTCGTACTGCTGGTCGAAGGCGTCGCGTCCCCGCTCGGTCAGCGCGAACACCTTGGCGGGGCGCCCACGACCCCGCGATCCCACGGGACGCGGGTCACGGGCGTCGAGCGCGCCCTCGGCCAGCAGCTGGTCGAGGTGCCTGCGCACGGCGGCCGGGGTCAGGTCGAGCCGCTCGGCGAGCGCTGCCGCCGTGGACGGCCCGTTGACCAGGATCGACTGCACGACGCGCTGCCGCGTCGGCTGGTCGGTCTCGGTCGCCATTTCCACAACGCAAGTGTGCCGTTAATGAAACCGGCCGTTCAAGCAAGGGTCGCCTTAGTCGCACCGAGTCCGACTGCGATGCGCTCCAGCCTCATCTGGTGAGGCCGGAGCGCATCGTTGTCCCGAATCGTCCGACCGGTCATCCGTCGATACGCTCAGAGCGTGAATGCAGCACCACCGCAAGGTTCGTCGCAGGGTGCGGGGTCGACCCGGCGCAAGCACCTGATGGACCCGAATGCACCGCGCAAGGCCCCGGACCCGAAGGATGTCGAGCGCCTGCAGCGCGTGCAGCGACGGGTCGTGTCGGTCCTGATGATCACGACCGTGCTGCACCTGACGGCCGGCATGCTGATCCTCGGCGTCGACGTCTCCGATGACCGGATGGACGCCCGCATCGGGCTGTTCGCGATCGCGACCGTCTTCACGGTCGGCGGGATCGCGGGCACCTTGATCCTCAACAAGCGTCCGTGGCTGTCCCCGTGGCTGATCCTGGGCGTGCTGCCGACCGCCTTCGCGATCTGGTGGACCATCCGCTGACCCAACTGGTCAGGTCGTCCGGCTCGTGGCCGATCGACGAGGCATGCAGTCCGACGTGCAGTCCGACGTCCGCCCTGACATGCATCCGGCCATCCTGCAGTCCGTTGCACTGACACTGCGCCCGACGCAGGGTGATGCGGTCGCCCTCGAGACCAAGGTGCTCGACCTCGAGACGCAGCCCGACGGATCGACCACCCTCGTGGTCGCCTGCCCCGCCGGTCTCGACACCCGCGAGCACCACCTCGACGCCACCGTCGCGTGGACCTATCCCCTGGGCCGCATGGAGTGCTCGGTCAGCACCCGCCCGGGACGCAGGGCGTACGGCGACGTGTGGCTGCTGCATCCGGTGACGCCGGTCTCGCGACTGCAGCAGCGGTCGTTCTTCCGTGCTCGCGTCTCGATCCCGGTGCTGATCCGCTGGGAGGTCGACCCGGACCCGCGTGACTCCGGCCAGCACGACGACCCGACCGAACGGCCCGAGCAGGTCCGACGCGAACTGCTCGGTGTCGGCATCGACATCAGCGAGGGCGGAGCACTCGCGACGGTCTCCGTCGAGCCACCTCCGCTCGGCACCCTCGTCGACTCCGTCGTCAGGGTCGACGGCGAGAGCCTCGAACAGCCGGCCCGCATCGTGCGCCACGTCCGCTTTGCCAGCGGAGGCTTCGGCGTGGCCATCGAGTTCACCGAGCCCGCCCGTCACGGTGACCGGATCAGGCGGCTCGTCTGCGAGACCGAGCGTCGCCGCCGCCGACGTCAGTGACGGCCGCCGTCCAGGACGCGCCGTCAGCAGGTTGCTTCACGTGCACGAGACGTCGTACGCCGTGGGCGTCTGCCGGACCGTGGAGCCAGAGGATGCCGACCGTGTGGCCGGCCAGATAGCCGACGACATAACTGCCCAGGATGAACAGCGGGATGTCGCTGCGATGGTGCTCGTGGTGAAAGTGGTGCATGGCCGGCTCCCTTCTCGATGGGTTGCCCATCGACCGTGTGGAGGCGGCGATGAGCAACCGATCGGTCAGATCCGACCGTGACCTGCGGTCACAAACGCTCGATGATGGTCACGTTGGCCTGACCGCCGCCCTCACACATGGTCTGCAGGCCGTAGCGGCCGCCGGTGCGCTCGAGCTCGTTGAGCAGGGTGGTCATCAGGCGGGCGCCGGTGGCGCCGATCGGGTGCCCGAGGGCGATGCCGCCGCCGTTGACGTTGACCTTGTCGTGGGGCGCGCCGGTCTCCTTCATCCAGGCCAGCGCGACCGAGGCGAACGCCTCGTTGCACTCGAAGAGGTCGATGTCGTCGATGCTGAGACCGGACTTGGCCAACGCGTGCTTGGTCGCCGGGATGGGACCGGTGAGCATCCACACCGGGTCGTCGCCGCGGACCGAGAGGTGCACGATCCGGGCCCGGGGCTTGAGACCGTGGTCCTTCACGGCCTGCTCGGAGGCGACCAGGACTGCCGCGGAGCCGTCGCAGATCTGGGAGGCGACACCGGCAGTGATCCGACCACCCGGCGCGAGCGGCTCGAGGCCGGCCATCTTCTCCAGCGACGTCTCGCGCGGGCACTGGTCGGTGTCGAAGACGCTGCCGTCCTCGAGCGTGAACGGCGCGATCTGGCTGCTGAAGCGGCCCTCGGCGATCGCCGTACGAGCACGCTCGTGGGAGGCCAGCGCGAAGCGCTCCATGTCCTCTCGGCTCACGTCCCACGTCTCCGCGATCATCTCGGCGGACCGGAACTGGCTGACCTCCTGGTCGCCGTACCGCTTGGCCCAGCCGGGCGACTCGGCGAACGGCGTGGTGAAGCCGTACTGCTGGCCGACGATCATCGCGGCGGAGATCGGGATCGCGCTCATGTTCTGCACGCCACCGGCGACGACGAGGTCCTGGGTGCCGGACATGACGCCCTGGGCCGCGAAGTGCACGGCCTGCTGGGAGGAGCCGCACTGGCGGTCGATGGTGACGCCGGGCACGTGGTCCGGCAGCCCCGCGACCAGCCAGGCCGTGCGAGCGATGTCGCCGGCCTGCGAGCCGATGGTGTCGCAGCAGCCCATGATCACGTCGTCGACAGCGCCGGCGTCGATCCCGGTGCGCTCGACGAGAGCGGCGAGCGAGTGCGCGCCCAGGTCGGCGGAGTGGACGCCGGCGAGCGCTCCCCCGCGCTTGCCGACCGCGGTGCGGACTGCGTCGACGATGTAGGCCTCGGCCATGACAGGACTCCTAGATGTGGTGCGGGGATGAAGAAGAGCGGACGGATCAGGCGTGCTGGCTGCTGACGGAGATGACCTCACCCGTCAGGTACGACGAATAGTCGCTCGCGAGGAAGACCATCACGTTGGCGACCTCCCATGGGGCGGCGGCGCGGCCGAAGGCCTCGCGCTGCTTGAGCTCGGCGAGCAGTTCAGGCGAGGTGACCTTCTCCAGGAAGGGGTGCATGGCCAGCGACGGGGAGACCGCGTTGACCCGGATGCCGTGGGGCGCGAGGTCGAGGGCGGAGCAGCGGGTCAGCGCCATCACGCCCGCCTTGGCGGCGGCGTAGTGGGCCTGGCCCTCCTGCGCTCGCCAGCCGATGACGGATGCGTTGTTGATGATGACGCCCTTCTTGCCCGCGGCGACGAAGCGCTGGCCGACCGCGCGGGTGGCGCGCATGGTGCCGGTCAGGGTGATGTCGATGACCCGGTTCCAGGTCTCGTCGGTGACCTCGAGGATCGAGTCGGTGCCGCCGAGGCCCGCGTTGTTGATCATGATGTCGACGCCGCCGAACTCCTCGGCCGCGTCGAGGAGGGCGGTGATGTCCTCCTCCTTGGTCACGTTGCAGACCAGCTGGCGGACGCGGTCGGCGCCGAACTCCTCGGCCAGTGCGGTCTCGGCCTCGGCCAGGCGGCGCTCGTGGGTGTCGCTGAAGACGACGGCCTTGGCGCCCTCCTCCAGGGCACGGCGTACGACGGCAGCACCGATGCCCGCGCCTGCCGCGGCGGTCACGACGACGACCTTGCCGGCGAGCAGGTTGTGGCCCGGCACGTAGTCAGGGGTGGGCTGTTCGGGTCGCATGGCGGTCATCTAGGCGCCTTTCGGTTCGCGCGGAAGGCCGAGCACACGCTCGGCGAGGATGTTGCGTTGGATCTCGTCGCTGCCGCCGTAGAGCGTGTCGGCGCGGGAGAAGAGGAAGAGACGCTGGTGGTCATCGAGGTCATAACCACCGGTCGGTCGGGCCAACAGACCGTCGCGCCCGGCGACGTCCATGGCGACCTCGCCGAGGGTGCGGTGCCAGTTGGCCCACGCCAGCTTGAAGATCGACCCGGCACCACCCCCCGCGGCCGAGTCCTGGCCGCCCTCGACGAGGGCGAGGGAGCGCAGGGCGAAGCTGCGGATGACGGTGAGCTCGGACTTGAGCGCGGCGAGGCGGTCCCGCACGATCGGGTCGTCGATGGAGCCGTTGTCCTTGGCCCGGGCGATGACGCTGTCGAGCTCGCGGGCAAAGCCGACGGTCTGGCCGAGGGTGGACACGCCACGTTCGAAGCCGAGGAGCCCCATCGCGACTCCCCAGCCCTGCCCGGGCTGTCCGACAACGAGGTCGGCGGCGGTGCGGGCACCGGTGAAGAAGACCTCGTTGAACTCCGAGCCGCTGGTGAGCTGCTCGATCGGCCGGACCTCGACGCCGTCCTGGCGCAGCGGGACGAGCAGGAACGACAGGCCCTGGTGCCGCGACGAGCCGGCATCAGTCCGCGCGATGACGAAGCACCAGTCGGAGAGGTGGGCGAGCGAGGTCCACACCTTCTGGCCGTCGATCACCCACTCACCGCTCGCCTCGTCGAGGCGGGCGCGGGTCTGGACGTTGGCGAGGTCGGACCCGGCGCCGGGCTCGGAGTAGCCCTGGGCCCAGAGCTCGCGAACCGCCACGATCTCGGGCAGGAAGCGCTGCTTCTGCTCTTCGGTGCCGAAGGCGATCACCGTCGGTCCGAGCAACTGCTCGCCAAGGTGGTTGACGCCGGCGGGGGCGTTGGAGCGGGCATATTCCTCGTGGAAGATCACCTGCTGCCACAGGGAGAGACCGCGGCCGCCGTGCTCCTTCGGCCAGCCGACAGCCGTCCAGCCGTGCTCGGCGAGGTGGCGGTTCCAGGCGAGCCGTTCGTCGTGCGCCTCGTGCTCGCGCCCCGGTCCACCGAGTCCGCGCAGCGCGGACCACTCTCCGGCCAGGTGGTCGCCGAGCCATTCCCGGATCTCTGCGCGAAAAGCGCGGTCCTCAGGCCCCTCGGTCAGGTTCATGACTGGTACCCTACCAAGCAAGTGCTTGGTTTGGGCAGCGCCCGGGCCGACATTCCGACTGTGACGACCTCCACGCCGAAGAGGAACACGAACTGACATGGATCTCGAACTGAGCGAGTCCGAGCTGGCCTTCCAGGCCGAGGCACGCGCCTGGCTCGCGGCCAACGTGCCCGCCGAGCCGCTTCCGTCCCTGGACACCGCCGAGGGCTTCGTCCTGCACCAGCAGTGGGAGGCGAAGCTCGCCGCCGACCGCTGGTCCGTCGTGTCGTGGCCGAGCGAACACCACGGGCGCGAGGCGTCCCTGGTGGAGTGGGTCATCTTCGAGGAGGAGTACTACCGCGCCGGGGCCCCCCTGCGTGTCTCGCAGAACGGGATCTTCCTGCTCGCACCGATCATCTTCGAGCACGGCACGCCCGAGCAGCAGGCGCGCTTCCTGCCGTCGATGGCCACCGGTGAGCGGATCTGGGCGCAGTGCTGGAGCGAGCCCGAGGCCGGATCCGATCTCGCCTCGCTGCGGTCGACGGCCCGTCGTTCGTCGAATGCGGCAGGCGAGAGCGGCTGGCTCCTCATCGGTCAGAAGATCTGGTGCTCCCGAGCCGCGCTCGCCCACTGGGGATTCGGCCTCTTCCGCAGCGACCCGGAGGCCCAGAAGCACGCCGGTCTCACCTACTTCCTCTTCCCGCTCGATGCCGACGGTGTGACGGTCCGTCCGATCGCCCAGCTCGACGGCGAGGAGGGCTTCGCTGAGGTGTTCTTCGACGACGTCTTCGTCCCCGACGCCGACGTCCTCGGCGCGCCGGGCGACGGCTGGCGGGTCGCGATGAGCACGGCGGGCAACGAGCGCGGCCTCTCACTGCGCTCCCCCGGGCGGTTCACTGCCGCCGCCGACCGCCTGACCAGGCTGTACGCCGAGCAGCCCGACGCCCGGGTCGCCGACCGCGTCGTCGACGCCTGGCTGAAGGCCGAGGCCTACCGTCTCTACACCTGGGGCACCGTCTCGAAGTTGAAGAACGGCGGCGACATCGGCGCTGCGGGCTCGGTCAACAAGGTCTGGTGGAGCGAGCTCGACGTCGCCCTGCACGAGACCGCGCTCGACCTGCGCGGCGCGGACGCCGAGCTCGAGTCGACCTGGCTCGACGGCTACACCTTCTCGCTGTCCGGCCCGATCTATGCCGGCACCAACGAGATCCAGCGCAACATCATCGCGGAGCGGATCCTCGGACTCCCCCGCGAGCCGAAGGGAGCCCAGAAGTGATGCGGTTCGAGCTCACCACCGACCAGCAGGACTTCGCGTCGTCGCTCGACGCACTCCTATCCGCTGCGGACACCGTCGCCGCCGCCCACGCCTGGGCCGCCGGCAACCACGCTCCCGGCCTGAACCTGTGGCAGCGACTCGCCGAACAGGGCCTCACGATGCTTGCCACCGAGGCCACCCCCGTGGAGGTGTGCATCGCCTTCGAGGCGCTCGGCCGCCACGGCGTACCCGGCCCTTGGGTCGAATCGGCCGCCTACCTGCCGCTGGCACTGGGCGCCGAGGTGGAGGGGGTGGCGACCGTGGCGATGCCGCGGGCACTGGACGCCGACGCAGCAGCCGACGTGTACGCCGTGGTCGACGGCACACTGCACGCGGCGAGCGCCACGACCGGTCACCGGTCGGTGGACCGCAGCCGGCACGTCTTCGACGTGACACCCGGCGACGCGGTCGAGCACGGCGATCTCGAGGCGGCGTACGACCTGGCCGTTCTCGCCGCGGCCGCGCAGCTGCTCGGGGCCGGCGAGCGTCTGCTCGCCGACTCGGTCACCTATGTCAAGCAGCGCAAGCAGTTCGGCCGGGAGATCGGCTCCTACCAGGCGATCAAGCACAAGCTCGCCGACGTCCGCATCGCGCTCGACTTCGCGCGCCCGCTGGTGTTCGGCGCGGCCCTGGAGCCCAGCCCTCGTGCGGTCTCGGCCGCCAAGGTCGCCTGTGCGGATGCTGCCTACCTCGCCTCGCGCACGGGCCTGCAGGTCCACGGGGCGATCGGATACACCCAGGAGTTCGACCTCAGCATCTGGATCACCAAGGTCCGGGCGCTGGTGACGGCATGGGGTACGCCGGCGGAGCACCGCGCGCGCATCCTCGACTCGCTGCTCGCCGAGGTGTCCTGATGCATTTCGCACTCAGTGAGGAGCAGGCCGAGCTCGCGTCGACCGTCCGCAACCTGCTGGAGAAGCGCGCCGACTCGGCCGCGGTCCGTACGGCGTCGACGTCGGGGACCGGCTACGACCAGGCCCTCTGGGCCACGCTCTGTGAGCAGATCGGCGTCGCCGCACTCGCCGTCCCGGAGCGGTACGACGGCTTTGGCGCGACGTTCTTCGAGACCGCCGTGGTCCTGGAGGAGTTGGGCCGCACGATCGCCCCGACCCCCCTGCTCGCGACCGTGGTGGCGACGGAGGCCCTTCTCGCGGGCGGTGACGAGGACGCGAAGGCACGCCTGCTGCCGAGGATCGCGGCCGGTGAGATCGCGACCATCGCACTCGACGGCGGACCGGTGCTCGACGGTGATCGCGCGGACATCGTGCTCGCTGTCGTTGATGACGACCTCGTGGAGGTCACCGGGGTCACGAGCGCCTGGGCGGAATCCATGGACCAGAGCATGCGGCTGGCGCACCTGGACCTCACCCAGGCCGAGACCTCGGTCATCGGCAACGGTCTGGCCGCTCGATCGCGGGCGGAGCTGGTCGGTGCCGCGGCCGTCTCGGCGATGGCTGTCGGTCTGGCCGACCGTGCCCTGCAGATGACGGTCGCCTACACCAAGGAGCGGGTGCAGTTCGGCCGGCCGATCGGCTCGTTCCAAGCGTTGAAGCACCGGCTGGCCGACGTGCTGGCGCGGGTGGAACTCGCTCGGTCGGGCAGCTGGGCCGCGTCGTACGCCCTGACGGACCCGGACACGGACGCTGCCGAGGTGGCCCATCTGGTGCGCTCGGGGGCGTCGTACGCCCTGGAGACGGCGAACCTCGCGGCCAGCGAGTGCGTCCAGATGCACGGTGGCATCGCGATCACGTGGGAGCACGACGCGCACCTCGTCTTCAAGCGCGCACACGCACTCGGCCAGTTGTTCGGCGCACCGCATCAGCACCGGGCGGCCGTGGAACTCTGAGCAGTCGCTTCGCCGGACTGAACCCGACATTCCCCGCCTACGATGGCGAGCATGCTGCTCGGCCTCCTGTGCGCACTCGGATGTTCGGTCTGCTTCGGGGTGGCATCGGTGTTGCAGGCGATGGCAGCACGCGAGGTCAGCACCAGCAGCAGTGCCGCGCTGATGGCGCGGGTGGTGAGGGACTGGCGCTACCTGACTGGTCTCGCCGTCGACGGACTCGGGTTCGTGCTCCAGGTCGCAGCCCTTCGCTCGGTCCCGATCTACGTGGTCGCTGCGGCACTTGCCGGGTCGATCGCCATCACCGCGACGACGTCGGCGGTGCTGCTCTCGACTCGGCTCTCGAGGCTGGAGTGGTCTGCCGTGGGCATGGTCATCGGCGGCCTGTCGCTCCTCGGCATCGCCGCCGGACCCCAGGGATCGAGTCACGGGCCCCACGTGCTCCGTTGGGCACTGTGGATGGTGATCGCGGTCGTCGTGATCATCGGCGCGGTGGCCGGAAGGCTGCAGGACACGCCGCGAGCACTGGCGCTCGGAGTGGGTTCAGGAATTGGCTTTGGTGTCGTCGAGGTGGGCGTTCGACTGATCGACACCATCAACCCGATCGGGCTGCAGACCTACCTGAATCCGGCGCTCTACGCCGTCATCGCGGGCGGAGCGGTGGCGTTCACGCTGCTCACGCAGGCCTTGCAGCGGGGCAAGGTCACCACGGCGGTGGCCGGAATGGTGATGGGCGAGACGATCGCACCCGCGCTGGTCGGCATCACCTTGCTCGGTGATGCAACACGGCCTGGCTACTCGTGGATGGTGGTGGCCGGATTCGTGATTGCGATCGCCGCCACGCTCACGCTGGCGCGTTTCGGAGGCGAGGAGACCTCGTCCGCCGACCAGGCGATGCGACCTCCCTCGGGCGATGACCACCATCGGACGGCCGTCGAACTCTGACCCATTCCGGACTCACCCGACCGGGGTGGTGCAGCGGGTGGCGCTCACCACACTCGGGGAGCGGTCCAGCGGATAGGGACACGCCAACACGGTCACCGCCACCGGCGTACTGCGTGTCCTCACGCCTTTCGGCCTCTTCGCCACCACGCGATAGAAATGCGTTCCTGGCGCCGCCGCCAGCGGCACGGGCGACCCATCCGATCCCCGGATCCGCAGGATCGCGAGGCGCTGCCACGGTGCTCCAGGCAGCTCGCGGACCTGGAGGACTGCCTTCCTCACCCGACGTCCTGTGACCTGCAGGAGCACCGGCTCGCCGTAGCCGACGGTGGCGGCTGAGGCTGTCATCCGGAGTTTCGGACGCCGAGGAGTCCTGCGCTCGACTGCGGTCGAGGCAACAGCACGCCCGACCACCGGCCGGGCCGCCACCCGAGCAGCACCCATCAGGGCCTCGATGGAGTCGTCGAACGGCACGGCGATCAGCCACGCGGGACCCGACGTCGTCCGACGCGAGGTGACCGCGAAGATGAAGCCGGTGTCGGCGCTGGCCATGCGCAGGAACCAGGGACCGCCGCTGGCGCCGCCGGTGAGCTGGCACGACATTTGCGCGTCCCGGCCGTCCTCGCCAACCGTGGTGGAGGCGGTGCACTCCTGACGGCTCTTGCCGTCGTAGGGCGCTTGTGCTGGCCATCCGACGGCACGAACACCGTCCTGGCGCTGCGGATAGTTCCAGGCGAGAGCGTTGCCTCCGACGGCATCGACGAGATTGACACCACCCAGCGGAGCGACCGCGATCATCGCCTGGTCGCGGCTGAACACGTTGCACCCGTTGATCCACTCGGCGGGTGCGATGGCGCTCACGCCGATCCACGTGCCGTAGGGCGCAGCGCCGTTGTCGTAGGCCGGGACGAACTGGAAGTTTCGATAGTAGGAGCCGGCTCGGCAGCCACCGAGGAATCCGCGGACTCCTCCACTGTTGACGCAGTGGCCAGCGGTGACGACGAGGTTGCGCTCGGGGGTGTTGATCGCGGCAGCCGAGCAGACGTAGTTGGCGGATGCGTCGCTGAAGAACAACTTTCCGACGCTGCGCAGACCTTCGGCCGCGCGCCCGGCGGCGTGGGTCACCGCAGGTGCGGCAGCGCTCGCCGGAATTCCCGCACCCGAACGGTCGAGGTCAAGCGGAATCGCGTTCCTCATGCGCGCCGCCGTCCAGAAGCGGCGCACCCCGTGGCGGTCGAGTGACTGCACGTCGGCGCCGGCCGGCTGCTGATCCACGACGACCGAGCCGGCACTCGCCTGCGGGACTCCCGACGCGGGAACGCCGCACAGCCCCACGCCCAGGCTCACCGCCAGGGCGGTCATCCTCACCCACGACCTGATCATCCACATCCCCCGGCCGGTGTACGTCGAACACGGGATCAACGCCGGCAGCCGGTCGGGGTCACGAGCGGGTCGGGGTCACGAGTCGGTCGTGCGGTAGCGGCCCTTGAAGTAGAGCAGCGGTTCGGTGACCGTCGCGTCCTCTGCGTGCGTCTCAAGGTGCTCGACCTTGCCGACCACGATGAAGTGGTCGCCCCCCTCATAGACGGCGTGGATGGTGCAGTCGAGGTGGGCCAGGGTCCCCTCGATCACCGGAGAGCCGGTCGCCTTCGCAGGGGTCCAGTCGATGCCGGCGAACTTGTCGACGCCCTTGGTCGCCATCTGGCCGGAGACGTGCTCCTGGTCCGCGGCGAGCACGTTGACGCAGAACCGGCCCGAGCGCTGGATCAGCGGCCAGGCGCGTGACGTGCGCGCCGGGATGAAGGTGATCAAGGGCGGGTCGAGGGAAACGCTGGAGAACGACTGGCACGTCATCCCGACCGGCTCGTCGCCGCTCATCGTGGTGATCACCGTGATGCCGGAGGCGAAGCAGCCGAGGACATCGCGGAACCGGCGAGCCGCGGCCTGGGCCTCGGGGTCGTCGTGGACCGCGACCTCCTCACCGGGCCGGAGCTCGAAGTCCGCCTCGGCGTCCCCGAGGAAGGAGGCGATCAGGTCCGGGTGCGGCCAGGTCTCCCGGGCATCGGAACTGATGCCTTCGGGGATCGCGCCGTGATTGTCAGCCACGGTCTCCACCGTAATGATTCCTCCCGACCGGCCGGTCACTGGCCGCCGAAGACGTGACCCCAGTAGGACACGGCTGTCGACTCACGAGCCACCCAGCGGGCGTCGTCGACCGTCATGCCCTCGGTGCCGAACTCGATGTCGAAGCCGCCGGGCGACTTCACGTAGAACGAGATCATCTCGTCGTTCATGTGACGGCCCAGCGTCGCTGACAGCGGTGCGCCGTGCTTGCGGACCCGCTCCAGAGCCCGCCCCACGTGGTCGAGCTTGTCGACCTCGAGCATCACGTGCACGCACTTCGAGGCGTTCGGCATCGGCAGGAAGGCCAGCGAGTGGTGGCGCGGGTTGATGCCGAGGAAGCGCAACCAGACCTTGCTGCCGGGCTCCTTGCCGACGAACTCGCCGGGCATGCTCATCGAGTCACGCAGCCGGAACCCGAGCACCTCGGTGTAGAACCGCAATGCCTCGACGTCGTCGAGGACCGGCACCACGATGTGCCCCATCCCCTGGTCGGCGGTCACGAAGGTGGCGGCGTACGGCGTCACGACGGGCCGTGACTCGTAGGTGATGCCGTGGAAGAGCTCGAAGACGTTGTCCCACGGGTCGCGGAACCGGACCAGCTCCTGCACCCGGCGCTCGGCGAGCTCCTCGGGTGTGCCCTCCTCGAACTCCACCCCGGCCTTGGCCAGGTGCTCCCGCGCCTCCTGCAGCGCCTGCGGGTCGGCGAGCTCCCAACCGGTGCAGTCGAGCTGGTCGACGTCGGAGGGGAAGACCACGATCCGCGCGGAGACCTCGTCAATGCGCCAGTACTGGTTGTCCGGGTTCGGACCGCGACCCTCAGCGAGCCCGAGCACCTTGCCGGCGAAGGTCTTCCAGGCGTCCAGGTCGGTGCTGGCAACCCGGATGTAGCCCATGGACTTGAGGTCGATGGTCACGACTTCGGCCTTTCGATGTGACGGGCCAGGAAGGCCGTGGTGATCTCGGCGAACTCCTCGGCCGCTTCGATCTGGGCCCAGTGCCCGCAGTTGGGAAACACGTGCAGCTGCGCCTTCGGGATCTGCTTGAGAGCGACCAGGGCACCGTCGAGCGGGTTGACCCGGTCCTCGCGGCCCCAGGTCAACAAGGTGTGCTTGCGCAGTCGGTGCACCTCACGCCACAGCATGCCGTCCTCGGCCCACTCGGGGTTCCAGAAGGACGCCCCCATCGAGCGCATCGCCTCCAGCGAGCCGGGCGCGGTCGCGTCGGCGAAGCGCTCCTCGACGAGCTCGTCGGTCACCAGCGACTGGTCGACGACCATCGAGGAGATGAACGCCCGCAGGGCTTCGCGGCTGGGGTTCATCGAGAAGTCCATCAGTCGCTGGACGCCCTGGGTCGGGTCGGCGTGGAACAGGTTGACCGACAGACCGCCGGGGCCCATCAGCACCAGCCGGCCGACCCGGTCGGGGAACTCCAGCGCGAACCTGGTCGCCGTACCCCCTCCGAGGGAGTTGCCGAGCAGGTGGATCCGCTCGATCCCCAACTCGTCGAGCAGCTTCACCAGGTGGTTGGCCGAGTGCCGGAAGTAGTTGGCGCCGACCGCGGGCTTGTCGGACGCGCCGAAGCCGGGCTGGTCGACCAGCAGGGTGCGGAAGTTGGCGGCGAAGCGCGGCAGGGCGGAGCCGAAGTTGCTCCACGCCGACGCGCCCGGGCCGCCTCCGTGCAGGAGCACGAAGGGAAGACCGCCTCCGAGTTGAGAACCGCCGTCGGGTCCGGCCTCGTAGTAGTTGAGGGTGATGTCACCCGCACCCACATTGACGCTGGCAGAGCGCCGCGTCTTCTCCTGCCCGAAACCAGCCGTCATCAGTACATCCCCGGGTCGACCTTGTGGCCGAACTGCTGGGCGCCGTACATCTGCAGGGCGCGCTCGGGGTCGTTGGCAGCGTGCACGCGACCCGCGTGGGCGTCACGCCAGGCGCGCTGGAGGTAGGTGCCCTCGGCGAGCGCACGGCCGCCGGATGCCTCGAACAGCGAGTCGATGGCCTCGATCGAGCGAGCGGTCCCGAGCACCTGGTCGCGACGCACGCGCAGACGCAGCTCGAGGGGGATCTGCTCGCCCTTGGCGACGTGAGCCTGCTCCTCGCGGATGTTGCTGATCAGCAGCGCCCAGGCAGCGTCGATCTCGGACGAGGACCGTGCGATCCGCACGGCCGCGAACGGGTCCAGGGACGCCTTCTCGCCGAGGTACGCCGCCCGGACGCGCTTCTGCTGCATCTCGACGTGCTCGGCGTACGCGCCCTTGGCCATGCCGATGATCGGCGTCGCGATGGTGCTGGTGAAGATGGAGTGGAAGGGCAGCTTGTAGAGGTCGCTGGTGTTGACGGCCTGACCGGGGCCACGACAGGCACCGGTCTCCCCCATCGAGAGCGTGAACGCCTCGGGGATGAAGGTCTCCTCCACGACGATGTCGTTGGAGCCGGTGCCGCGCAGGCCGACCACGTTCCACACGTCGACGACCTGGTACTGCTCACGCGGGACCATGAAGGTGCGGAAGTCGACGACCTGGCCCTCCTCGTTGAACACGAGGCCGCCCAGCAGCACCCAGCTGCAGTGGTCCGAACCCGACGAGAAGCTCCACTTGCCGGAGAGCTTGAAGCCGCCCTCGGTGATCACGGCCTTCCCGGTCGGGGCGTACGACGAGGACAGTCGCACGCTCTGGTCCTCGCCCCACACGGCCTGCTGCGCCTCGTCGGCGAACAGGGCGACCTGCCAGGGGTGGACGCCGACGACGCTGGACACCCAGCCGGTCGAGCCGTCGGCCGAGGCGATGTCGCGGACCGCGGTGTAGAACGCGACCGGGTCGGCCTCGAGGCCGCCGTACCGCTTCGGCTGGAGGAGTCGGAAGAAGCCGGTCTCCTCGAGCTCCTTGATGGAGGCGTCCGGGATCACGCGCAGGCGATCGCCTTCGGCAGCGCGCTCGCGGAAGGTGGGGAGCAGGTCGCGCACGCCGTCGAGAACAGCGGTCACCTCGGGGGCGAAGTCGTGGGTCATCAAAGCTCCTGTGTCTGCGACATCGTGTGAATGCATCAAGACTAGAACAGGTTCTACTTTTTCGGCAAGCGACGCCCCGGGAACGGAGAACGGGGCGTCGCACCCGCAGGTACGACGCCCCGTCTCACGCGAGCCGCAGAGGAACGAACCTCACTCGAACAGCGAACGCCAGTAGACCGACTGCGCACCCTCGGCATCCCAGTGGAACGCGTCCTTGCCGTAGATGACGGTCTCGCAGCCCTTCGCCTTGACCTTCTTCACCTTGATGTTGAAGTAGATCGTGTCGGCGCCGCCGCCACACTTGACCTTCATGCCCTTGTAGGGGTTCTTGACGTAGATCGTGTCGTTGCCCGCGCCGCCATTGATCACAGCGTCCTTGTTGACGTCGCCAACAGCGATGACGTCGTCCCCAGCGCCACCCAGCGCCTTGAACGAGCCCTTGAGGAGACCGCCGCCGTACTTGATGCTGCCCAGACGGTCGTTGCCGGCGCCACCCTTGAGGATGTCGCCTTGGCCGTCGTCCTCGAAGAGCGAGTCGTTGCCCGCGCCGCCGATGACCTTGTCCTTGCCAGTGCCGCCGTACAGGTTGTCATCCTCCGTGCCGCCCTTGAGCTTGTCGTCGCCCGCACCGCCGGAGAGCCTGTCGTAGCCCGCGCCGCCCTTGAGCTTGTCGTCGCCGTTGTCGCCGTACAGGGTGTCCGAGCCGAGGCCACCGTTGAGCTTGTCGTTGTCCTCGCCGCCGTCGAGGTAGTCGTTGCCCGTCCCGCCCCAGAGCTTGTCCTTGCCGCCGTCGCCGTAGAGGCTCGCGCCGACATATCCGTCCGGGAACTGGTTGCCGGCCTCGTCGTAGCGCGTCTCCAGGTGCGACGGGTTGCCGTTGCCGGCGCGGATCTTGTCATTGCCCTCGCCGCCGTAGGCCTGGTCCTCGCCGTCCCCGGTGTTGAGCTTGTCATTGCCTGGACCGGCGTCGAGGTAGTCATTGCCGGCCTCGCCGAAGATCTTGTCGTTGCCCTCACCGCCGAGCAGCGGAAAGTCGTCGCCGTTGCCGCCATAGATCCTGTCGTTGCCCTGCCCGCCTTCAATGCGGTCGTTCCCGTCGCCCCCGAAGAGCTTGTCCTTGCCACCGAGGCCCATGATCCGGTCGTTGTCGGCCGAGCCGATGAGCTTGTTGCCCTTCGCGTTGCCGACGATGTCCTGCGCCAGTGCCGGTGCAGCAGTGGCAAGGGTGAGCGTGGCTGCCAGTGCGCAGCCAGCCATCTTTGTGGTTTTCAAATCAAGCTCCCTAGAAGAGGCCATGCAACGGCCGAGCTGAAATGCCGACATCGTTCCGCTGCCCAGTTCGAGCACTCGCAAACCTCCTCACCGCTCTCCGCCAGCAACTAGAACCTGTTACAGTTTTCCCATGAAGGACACGTACGACGTCGTCGTGGTCGGGGCCGGCGGCGCCGGCATGTCTGCCGCCCTTGCCGCCTCCCGCAAGGGTCTCGACACCCTGCTCATCGAGAAGAGCGCGCACTTCGGAGGATCGACCGCCCGCTCCGGCGGCGGGGTCTGGATCCCCGGGAACTATGCGCTGAAGGCCGCAGGACAGGTCGACGACGGGGACGCCGAGGCAGCGCGCACCTATCTCGACTCGATCGTCGGCGACGTCGTCCCCAAGGTGCGCCGCGACACCTATCTCTCGCGCGGACCCGAGGTTCTCGACTTCATCAAGGAGAACACGCCGCTGCGGTTCACCTGGGTGCCGGAGTACGCCGACTACCTGCCCGAGCAGCCGGGCGGACGCCCGCGAGGCCGCAGCGTCGAGCCCGTGCCGATGGACGCGCGCTTCCTCGGCGACGAGCTCGACCGGTTGCATCCGCCGTACACCAAGGCGCCGGCCAACCTGATCGTGATGCAGAAGGACTATCGCAAGCTCAGCCTCGGCCTGCGCACCATCAAGGGTCCGCTCACCATGCTGCGGGTGATGCTGATGCGCATGGTGTCGCTGATGCTCGGCAAGAAGATGTACGCCATGGGCAACGCGATCGCCATCGGTCTGCGCCAGGGGCTGCGCGAGGCCGACGTGCCCGTGGAGTACGAGACGGCCCTGGAGGACCTGCTCGTCGAGGACGGCCGTGTGGTCGGCGTCGTGGTCGAGCAGGCTGGTCGACGTCGCGAGATCCGCGCGACCCGCGGCGTCATCCTCGGCTCCGGCGGCTTCGAGCACAGCCAGGAGCTGCGGGAGAAGTTCCTCCCCCAGCCGACCTCGGCCAGCTGGTCGACAGGAGCCGCGTCCAACACCGGCGGGGGCCTCCTCGCTGGCACGGCCGTCGGCGCAGCCACGGATCTGCTCGACGACGCCTGGTGGGGCCCGACCATCCCGCTCCCGAAGCGCGCCTGGTTCTGCCTGGCCGAGCGCAACCTGCCCGGGTCGATCATTGTCAACGCCGCCGGCAATCGCTACATGAACGAAGCCCTGCCGTACGTCGAGGCGACCCATGAGATGTACAAGGGTGAGGCGACCGGCGTCGGCCACGTGCCGTCGTACCTCGTCTTCGACCAGACCTACCGCAACCGCTATCTGTTCGCCGGTCTCGCGGGCCGTCAGCCGTTCCCGGGCAGTTGGTACAAGGCGGGCGTGGTGACCCGCGCCGACTCCCTGGCCGACCTGGCCGAGAAGCTCGGCCTGCCCGACGGCTCGCTGGACGCCACCGTCGAGAGGTTCAACGGCTTCGCCCGCTCTGGCGTGGACGAGGACTTCCACCGCGGCGAGTCGGCCTACGACAAGTACTACTCCGACCCGACCGTGAAGCCGAACTGCTCCCTGGCCCCGATCGAGAAGGGCCCGTTCTATGCGGTCAAGATCGTCGCGGGCGACCTCGGCACCAAGGGTGGCCTGGTCACCGACGAGCGTGCCCGGGTGTTGCGTGAGGACGGCGCGGTGATCCCAGGTCTCTACGCCGCGGGCAACGTCTCGTCAGCCGTCATGGGCAACACCTACCCCGGCCCGGGTGGGACGATCGGACCCGCTCTTGTTTTCGGATATCTCGCCGCAGAGGACATCGCGCATGCCCATTGATCCCTCCGTCGCGATCGGCGCCGACCTCGGCGCCCGCACGTTCTCGTGGAGCACCTCGGACGTGCTGCTCT
>JASLDK010000138.1 GCA_030145945.1 Nocardioides sp. | reverse complement strand
ACCGGCCGCACGAGCGGCCGGTTCTAGGCTGATCCGATGAGCCTCACCCGCGTCGAAGCCGAGCACCGTGCGAGCGTGCTCACCGTGTCGTCGTACGACGTCGAACTGGACCTCGCCCGCAGCGAGGAGACCTTCGCGTCGGTGACGACGATCAGGTTCGCCAGTGAGCGCGCGGAGACGTTCGTGGACCTCCAGCCGACCGCGGTCCACGCGATCCGGCTCGACGGAAGCGCCGTCGACACCGCGCTCCTCGCCGGCGGACGTGTCCCGTTGGACCTGACCGCCGGGGAGCACGAGCTGGTGGTCGAGGCGACGATGTCCTTCCGCAACGACGGCGAGGGGCTGCACCGATCGGTCGACCCGGCCGACGGGAAGGCCTACATCTACGGCATGTCCTTCATGGACGCGGCGCCGTCGATCTTCGCGTGCTTCGACCAGCCCGACCTGAAGGCGCCGTACACGATGCGGGTCACGGCGCCCACGGGCTGGCTGGTGGTCGGCAACGGTCCGGCGCGCAACGTCGGCTCCGACGGCGGGACCACGCGCTGGGAGATGGGCCCCACTCCCCCGCTGGCGACCTACTTCGTCACCCTCGTTGCGGGGCCCTACCACCACCTCGGCGCGGAGCACGATGGCATCAGGCTGGGCCTGAGCTCGCGCCAGAGTCTGGCGAAGGTCCTCGACAGCGAGGCCGACGAACTGCTGACCCTCACCCGCCAGTCGTTCGATGAGCTGCACCGGCTGTTCGGCGTGCGCTATCCGTTCGGTGACTACCACCAGGCGTTCGTGCCGGAGTTCAACGCGGGCGCGATGGAGAACCCCGGATGCGTCACGATCCGCGATCCCCTGCTCTTCGAGGGCGCCAGCACCCGCGCCGACCGGAGCTTCCGCGCCAACCTGATCGCCCACGAGATGGCGCACCAGTGGTTCGGCAACATCGTGACGCCGAAGTGGTGGGACGACCTGTGGCTCAACGAGTCCTTCGCCGAATACATGGGCCTGCGGGTGATCACCGACGCAACGGAGTACGCCGACGGACCGCTGCACGACTCCTATGCGCGCCGGACGTGGGGCATCACCGCTGACCAACGCCCCACGACGCACCCCGTCGCCGGGAACGCCGCCCCCGACGCACTCTCGGCGCTGCAGAACTTCGACGGCATCTCGTATGCCCGCGGCTCCAACGTCCTGCGCCAACTCGCGCGCCGCATCGGCGACGACGCCTTCCTCGGCGGCGTTCGGGAGCACTTCGCGCTGCACCGCTTCGGCAACGCCACCATGCACGACCTGTTCGCCAGCTGGGAGAAGGCGGCCGGCGGCGCCGACCTCGGAGGCTTCGTCAAGGACTGGCTGCTGACGCCGGGAGCCGACCGGCTCGAGCTCGACCGGGAGTCCGGTGTGGTTCGGCGTACCTCTCCGTCGGCGTATCCCGCGGATCGCTCCCACTTGATCGAGATCGCCACCCACCTGGACGGCGAGTGGACCCGTTCCGACCTGGTGGTCTCGGGCGACACGACACCCTGGGAGGTCGGCGACGCTCCCGTGCTCCTCGACGCGAGCGAGAGCACCTGGGCGGTCAGTCCGCCCGATCCGCTGACGTTGGCGGCGCTGCCGTCGCTGGCGCCGACGATGACCGATCCGCAGTTGCGTGCCTCGATGTGGAACAACGTCCGCCTCGGCGTGTTCGAAGGGGTGCTCCCGCTCGACGCGGTCGCCGACCTGTTGGCCGCTGCACCGCCCGTCGAGGACACTGCCGACGGCGTACGAAACCTCCTGCCCTGGGTGCTGGGGACGGTGTTGCCGTTGTGTCCCGACGGGACCGTCGAACGGTTCCATGCAGCAGTCCGGGATGCCGCCGCTCGAGCGGAGATCGGTTCGGAGCTCCAACTGTCGGCGTTCCGCGCGACCGTGCTGTCCAGCATCGAAGCCGACGAGCTGGAGCGGTGGAGCGCCGGCGAGGGACTGCCTGAGGGCATCTCGCTCGACGCCGACCTGCGGTGGAAGGCATTGCGGCGGCTGGCGCAGATCGGCGCGACCGACCGTGCCGCGCTGGACGCCGCTCTCGACGCGGACCGGAGCGGAACGACCACGGTCCACCATGCGCAGGCCGTCTCCTCGCTCCCCACCGCCGAGGCCAAGGCCTTCGCGTGGGCGCGCGCGACCGGCGAGGTCGCCGTCCCCAACTACGAGGTGAAGGCCGCCGGCATCGGCATGTGGCGCGCGGACCAGCGCCACCTCACCGCGGACCACGCCCGCGCCTACTTCGACGACCTCGACACGATCGTCGCGGCCCACCAGGGCTGGGTGCAGGGTGACGTCGTCGAGGCGTTCTTCCCGATCACCCACCTCGACGACCCCACCGAGTCGGCGGCGGTCGCCGCCCTGGAACGGGACCTGCCGGGAGCCGTACGCCGACGGCTGGCCGATCAGCTCGACGAGCTGCGACGCCGCCGTCGCCTGGTCTCGTGAACGCCGACAGGCCCCGCCGCCCCGGCCCGACCACGCGCCTGCGAACCCAAGAACACTCCGTCGACGACAACGGCGCCGACGTCGTACGTCGTCGCGAGGACCGGGTGCTCACCGAGGAGCCGCTCGAGATCCGTCTGGCCTGGCCGGGGGCGCCGGCCCGCCGGGTCTGGACGACGTTGCGGACCCCCGGCAATGACTTCGAGCTCGCGGCGGGGTGGGTCCACCACGAGGGCCTCGGGATTCCGAGCGGCGTCGCGTATTGCACCGACGAGCAGTTGCGCCCCGAGCAGGAGTTCAACGTCGTGACCGTCACCCTCGACGGCGTACCAGATCGGGTGCCGAGTCAGCTCGATGCACTGAGCGCCGGTTCGGCTGCCTGCGGCGTCTGTGGGACCGACGAGGTCGGGGAGGTGCTGTCTCGTCGGCGGTCGCAGCCGTGGACCGGCCCACTCCCGACGGCCGATCTCGTGCGGTCGCTCCCCGATCGGATGCGGCCGCATCAGGCCCTGTTCCAGCGCACGGGCAGCGCCCATGCGGCTGCGCTGTTCTCCGTCGAGGGCGACCTGGTCGCGATCCGGGAGGACGTCGGTCGGCACAACGCCGTCGACAAGGTCGTCGGCTCCCGGTTGCTGGCGGGCGCAGAACCGTTTGAGGCCATCCTCGTGATCAGCGGTCGGGCTGGTTTCGAGCTGGTCCAGAAGGCTGTCGGCAGCGGCATCGGGGTCCTGGTGGCGGTGGGTGCCCCGACCGGGCTATCCGTGCAGCTCGCCGAGGCCGGCGGCCTCGCGCTCTACGGGTGGACCAAGGGCGAACGCACTGTCCGTTACGCCTGAATCCAGCACCCACGGCGTGCCCCGAGGGGTTGTGTCGTGGGTGCCTGTTTGACTGAACCCATGCACGTCTTCCTCGCTCTTCTCGTCGGCCTCATGCTCGGTGCGGG
>JASLDK010000134.1 GCA_030145945.1 Nocardioides sp. | reverse complement strand
TGTGCTTGCTTGCTTTCGCCTTCCAGCACTGCTACCTCTACGGCCAGATCGCTTCCTTCTTCGTGATGGTTGTGGCTGCGGCCGAGGTGGTGGTCAGGCTCGCGATCATCATGACCATCTTCCTGACCCGTCGCTCGGCCTCGGTCGACGACGGGTCCGGAAGATGGTCATGATGATCGCGAGCCCGACCACCACCTCGGCCGCAGCCACCACCATCACGAAGAAGGCAGCGATCTGGCCGTCGAGGTTGCCGTGCTGGCGGGCGAAGGCCACGAACGCCAGGTTGCACGCGTTGAGCATCAGCTCGACGCACATGAAGACCACGATGGCGTTGCGCCGGGTCAGCACTCCGATCGAACCGATCGTGAAGAGAATGGCCGACAGGACGACGTACTCAGTCATCGGACTCCTCCTTGTGGTCCTCGACCCCGAGCTGGGCCTTGATCGCCTCGATGTCGGTGAGTCCGGCGGACTGCATGGTGCCGCGGGCCGCCAGGACACGCGAGACCGACGCCGGGGCCGGGCTGCCGTCCGGCAGCAGCGCCGGGGTGTCGACCGCGTTGTGGCGGGCGTAGACGCCCGGTGGCGGCAGCGGCCCGAGGTGGGCACCGGTCTCGCCGTAGGCCCGGATCCGCTCGGCGGCGAGGTCGGCCTGGGTCGGCTTCGGCGTGAGCCGCTCCCGGTGGGCGAGCACCATCGCGCCGACGGCTGCGGTGATGAGCAACGCGCTGGTGGCCTCGAAGATGAAGACGTAACGGGAGAACAGCAGATCGGCCAGTGCCTGGACGTTTCCGCCCGCATTGGCGTCCTTCAGCCCGACAGCGGAGCCGAAGGTGAGCTGCGTCAGACCGACGATCATCACCACGACGAAGGCCAGACCGATGCCCCACGACAACGCCCGCTGCCCCTTGATCGTCTCGACCAGGGAGTCGGACGCGTCGACGCCGACCAGCATCAGCACGAACAGGAAGAGCATCAGGATCGCGCCGGTGTAGACGATGATCTGGGCCGCGAAGAGGAAGGGCGCCTCGAGCACGGCGTAGAGCACCGCGAGGCTGATCATCACGACCGCCAGCAGCAGGGCTGCGTGGACGGCCTTGCGCACGAAGAGGATGCCGAGCGCGGCGACGACCATGATCGGAGCCAGGACCCAGAACGCGATCATGCGTCCGCCCCCTTCGCGCCGTTCTTGAACTCGCCGCGGTAGTAGTCCTCGTCGCTGCCGAGGAGTTGGGCGTGCGGCGGCTGCTCCATGCCGGGGAGCAGCGGCGCCAGCAGGTCGGACTTCTCGTAGATCAGGCTGGCCCGGCTGTCGTCGGCCAACTCGTATTCGTTGGTCATCGTGAGCGCCCGGGTGGGACACGCCTCGATGCACAGACCGCACAGGATGCAGCGCAGGTAGTTGATCTGGTAGACGCGGCCGTAGCGCTCGCCGGCGGAGAACCGACCGGACTGACCGTTCTCGTCCAGTGAATCGTCGTTGGACGACCCCTCGACGTAGATCGCGTCCGCGGGGCAGGCCCAGGCGCACAGCTCGCAGCCGACGCACTTCTCCAGACCGTCGGGCCAGCGGTTGAGCTGGTGTCGGCCGTGGAAGCGTGGCGCGGTGGGCAGCTTCTCCTTGGGGTACTGCTCGGTGACGACCTTGCGGAACATCGTCCGGAAGGTGACGCCGAACCCGGCGACGGGATCCCACAACTGCTCCTTGAGCGTGGGCCCCTTCTCCCCCGAACGGTCGGGCTTCGGCTGGTCAGCCATTGCTCACCCCTGCATCACGAACGTTGTCACTGACAGTGCCTGTCTCCTGCGAGGTCCGGAACACCAGCGGTGCGGCGGCGCCGCGCACGGCACCCCCGGCCGGCATCGGCGGGACCGGGAAGCCACCGGTCCGCGGTGCAACCGGCTCCGTGTCGTCGTCGTCCGACTTCTCCGGAACGAAGAAGGTCACCAGCAGGATCGCGAGGATGAATCCGATCAGGATCATCCAGAACTGCGGGTTGCTGCTGAAGCCCTCGTCGAAGACACCCTCGTTGCGGGCGGCCCGCATGGTGGCGACAGCGACGATCCAGACCAGCGAGATCGGGATCAGCCGCTTCCAGCCGAACATCATGAACTGGTCGTAGCGCAGACGCGGGAGCGAACCACGCAGCCAGATGAAGACGAAGATGAAGCCCAGCACCTTGCCGAAGAACCACAACACCGGCCAGTAGCCCTCGTTGGCGCCGGCCCACACGTGGTCGATCCAGAACGGTGCGTGCCAGCCGCCCAGGAAGAGCGTCGTCGCGAGGGCCGAGACGGTCGCCATGTTGATGTATTCGGCGAGGAAGAAGAGCGCGAACTTCAGGCTGGAGTATTCCGTGTGGAAGCCACCGACGAGCTCGCCCTCGGCCTCAGGGAGGTCGAAGGGCGCCCGGTTGGTCTCACCGACCATCGCGATCGAGTAGATGACGAACGACGGCAGCAGGATCAGCCCGAACCACAGGTTGTCCTGGGCGGCCACGATCTCGCTGGTGGACATCGATCCGGCGTACATGAAGACGGCGACGAGAGCGAGTCCCATCGCGACCTCGTAGGAGATCATCTGCGCGCTCGAGCGCAGGCCGCCGAGAAGGGAGTACGTCGACCCGCTGGATCAGCCGCCGAGCACGATGCCGTAGATGCCGATGGACGCGATGGCCATCACGAAGAGCACGGCGACCGGCATGTCGGTCAACTGCAGCGGCGTCCGGTGCCCGAAGAAGTTCACCTCGGGACCGAACGGGATGACGCTGAAGGTGACGAAGGCCGGCACCACGACGATCACCGGCGCGAGGATGAAGACCACCTTGTCGGCGGCCTTCGGGATCAGGTCCTCCTTGAACGCGAGCTTCACGCCGTCGGCCAGCGACTGCAACAGGCCGAAGGGACCGTGCACGTTGGGCCCGATCCGGTGCTGCATGCGGGCCACGACCCGGCGCTCCCACCAGATGTTGAAGAGCGTCAGCAGCACCAGGACGACGAAGATCAGCAGGGCCTTGAGGCCGATGACCCACCACGGGTCCTGGCCGAACATCTCGAGGCTCATCCGTGCACCCCTTCGGTTCCGCTGATGGTCACACCCGTGCAGGGAGAGGCCAGATCGGTGAGGACACCGTTGCCGACCGAGTTGGCCGGCACCCACACGACGCCGTCGACGAGGTCGTCGCCGATCTCGGCAGGCAGGGTCATCGAGCCCCGGTCGCCGGTGAGGGTGACGGTCGGCCCGAAGGCATCGAAGTCCGCCCGGGTCACCAGTGCGACCGGCGTACGAGCGGTGGCCTTGAGGAACTTGTCGCCGTCCTGGAGGGAACCGTTGTCCAGGGACTGCTTCCAGGTCGACAGGCGGCGGGCGGCGCCGCTCTCGGCCGGAGGTCGAGGAGGTTGCGCAGCAATCGTCACGAGACCCGACCGCTCGCCCTCCCACGGACCCAGCTGCGCCATCTCCGCCCGCACCTCGTCGACGGTGCGGAAGCCCAGCGAGGCGCCCAGCTCGTCGGCGATCCCGGACAGTGCACGAAGCTCGGGCAACGCGGCGGGCTTGTGCAGCGCTGCCTCCCAGGACCGGACCCGGCCCTCCCAGTTGACGAAGGTGCCGGACTTCTCGACGGTGGCCGCGACCGGGAAGACGACGTCGGCACGGTCGGTGACCGTCGTACGCCGCAGGTCGAAGGCGACCACGAACCCAGCTGCATCGATCGCCGCATCGGTCGCAGCGGGGTCAGCCGTGTCGGCGGGGTCGACGCCGGCGATCACCAGACCGCCGAGATCACCGGTCGCGAGAGCGGCCACGATCGCGTCGGCGTCACGTCCGGCGGCCTCGGGCAGTCCAGCGACACCCCAGGCGGTGGCGACGTCGACGCGCGCAGCGGCGTCGTCGACCGGGCGACCACCCGGCAGCAGGATCGGCAGGCAGCCGGCCTCGATCGCGCCACGGTCACCGGCACGACGCGGGACCCACGCCAGGCGGGCGCCGGTCGACGCGGAGACCTCGGCGGCAGCACTCAGGGCACCGGGCACGACGGCGAGCCGCTCGCCCACCAGCACGACGGTGCTTGCGTCGAGCTCGCCTGCGAGGTCGCGCAGCGCCGTTGCCTCGTCGCCGGGCGCCGTGGCGACCAGACGCCCGGACACCTTGCCGAGACCGCGCGTGGCGAAGGGCGCGACGGCGACCACCTCGGTGCCGCCGGCGCGCACGGACTTGCGCAGGCGCAGGAAGATCGCGCCGGCCTCGTCCTCGGGCTCGAACCCGACCAGGACGACCTTGGTGGCGGTCTCCAGGTCGGCGAAGGCGACCGACCCACCGGCAGGACCCGTGAGCACGACGTTGCTGGCGAGGAAGGAGGTCTCCTCCGCCGACAGCGGCCGGGCCCGGAAGTCGATGTCGTTGGTGCCGAGAGCGATCCGCGCGAACTTGCTGTAGGCGTAGGCGTCCTCGACGGACAGCCGGCCACCGGTCAGGACGCCGACACCGCCGGCAGCCTTGGCGGCGGCGAGCCCGCGGGCGGCGACAGCGAACGCCTCGGGCCACGAAGCGGGACGCAGCGAGCCCCGCCCTCCGTCCGGCAGAGTGTCGCGCACCTGCGGGTAGCCCAGCCGGTCGGTGGAGGCGGCGTACGCGAAGGCGAAGCGGTCCTTGTCGGTGATCCACTCCTCGTTGACCTCGGGCGCATCCCCGGACTGGCGGCGCATCACCTGGCCGCGCCGGTGGTCGATCCGGATCGCCGAACCGCAGGCGTCGTGCTCGGCGACGCCGGGCGTGGAGACGAGGTCGAAGGGGCGGGACCGGAAGCGGTACTGCTCGGACGTCAGCGCGCCCACCGGGCAGATCTGGATGACGTTGCCGGAGAAGTAGGACAGGAAGGGCGCATCCTCGGCGATGCCGATCTGCTGCTGGGCGCCGCGCTCGACGAGCGCGATGAACGGGTCGCCGGCGATCTCGTCGGCGAACCGGGTGCAGCGCTGACACACGATGCAACGCTCGCGGTCGAGCAGCACCGTCGGCGACAGGTTGATCGGCTTGGGAAAGGTGCGCTTCACCCCACGATTGCGCTCGTCGGAAAATCGGGACTCCCCGCGACCGTTGGCCATCGCCTGGTTCTGGAGCGGGCACTCGCCGCCCTTGTCGCACACGGGGCAGTCGAGCGGGTGATTGATGAGCAGCAGCTCCATCACGCCCTGCTGCGCCTTGTCGGCGACCGGGCTGCTGACCTGCGTGCTGACCACCATGCCGTCGGCGACGGGCAGCGTGCAGGAGGCCTGTGGCTTGGGGAAGCCGCGGCCATTGCCTGCATCCGGGATGTCGACGAGACATTGCCGGCAGGCCCCGACGGGGGCGAGCAGCGGGTGGTCGCAGAACCGCGGGATCTGTACGCCGACCTGCTCGGCCGCGCGGATCACCAGGGTGTCCTTGGGGACGCTGACCTGGACGCCGTCGATGGTGACGGTGACCAGATCGGTCTTCTCGATCGTCTTCTCGCTCATGCGGACACCTCCGTTCCTGCCCACGCGGTCGACTTCGCCGGGTCGAACGGGCACCCGCCGTGCTCCAGGTGAGCGAGGTACTCGTCGCGGAAATGCTGGATCGAGCTCGACACCGGGCTGGTCGCGCCGTCGCCGAGAGCGCAGAACGACCGGCCGAGGATGTTGTCGCACTGGTCGAGGAGCTGGTCGAGATCGGCCTCGCTGCCCTGGCCGTTCTCCAGGCGGGTCAGCGCCTGCACCAGCCACCACGTGCCCTCACGACACGGCGTGCACTTGCCGCAGGACTCGTGCTTGTAGAACTCCGTCCATCGCAGCACTGCCCGCACGACGCACACGGTCTCGTCGAAGATCTGCAAGGCACGGGTTCCGAGCATCGACCCGACGCTGCCGACACCCTCGAAGTCGAGGGGTACGTCGAGGTGCTCGGCCGTCAACAGCGGCGTACTGGACCCGCCGGGGGTCCAGAACTTCAGCTGGTGGCCCTCGCGGATGCCGCCGGCGAGGTCGAGCAGCTGGCGCAGCGTGATGCCGAGCGGGGCTTCGTACTGGCCCGGCGTCGTCACGTGGCCCGACAACGAGAAGATGCCGTGCCCCTTGGACTTCTCGGTGCCCATCGCGCCGAACCAGGCCGCGCCGTTCTTGACGATCGCAGGAACCGAGGCGATGGACTCGACGTTGTTGATGACCGTCGGGCTGGCGTAGAGGCCTGCCACTGCAGGGAACGGCGGACGCAGGCGGGGTTGACCTCGGCGGCCCTCGAGGCCCTCCAGGAGAGCTGTCTCCTCGCCACAGATGTAGGCGCCGGCCCCGGCATGGACGACGACGTCGAGGTCATAGCCCGAACCGTGGATGTTCTTGCCGAGGTGGCCGGCAGCGTAGGCCTCGGCGACGGCCGCCTGCACCCGGCGGATCACGTGCACGACCTCGCCGCGGATATAGATGAACGCCTTGTTGGCGCGGATGGCGTAGGAGCTGATGATCACGCCCTCGACGAGCACGTGCGGGTTGCCCATCATCAGCGGGATGTCCTTGCAGGTGCCCGGCTCCGACTCGTCGGCGTTGACGACGAGGTATTTCGGCTTCGGGTTGTCCTGCGGGATGAAGGACCACTTCATCCCGGTGGGGAAACCTGCGCCACCGCGACCACGCAGGCCGCTGTCCTTGACGCATGCGATGACGTCGTCGGGGCTCATCGCGAAAGCGGTGTCGAGGGCGGCGTACCCGCCC
>JASLDK010000117.1 GCA_030145945.1 Nocardioides sp. | reverse complement strand
AGGTGCTGGTCGACGCCGTGGCGGACAGCGCGGGTGGGGCGGCCGTTGAGCAGGTTGGCCGAGACGGCGACAGGTGGCATTGGGTTCCTCCGGAAGATTCTTTCACTCTGTGTATTGACACGTGTATCGACACGTTGCATGATTGACCCATGCACAAGATCATCGCCACCGCCCCGGTTCCCGCCTCCGACCTCGCCGTCTGCATCGTCCTGACCGTCGAGGGCTTCTACTTCGTTGCAGGCCAGACCGCTGACGGCGCGCTCGTCAGCGACGAGATCGCCTACACCCGCGAAGTGCAGGCTCGGGAGGCGGCCAACCGCGAGTGGGCCCGGCTGCGTGATGCGGTCGCCGCCTGATCCTCGACACCAGGCAGGGGCTCCCGTGGGGCCCCTGCCGCTTCCCCCGGAAAGGAACCAGTCATGACCTGCCACAACTGCGGTATCGACACCGACGAGATGGCCTACATCCGCTCTGCCGACCCGGCCGACTTCGACGGCCTCAACATGGCCGGCGGCGACCCCGACGCGATCTGCTGCGAGGTGGCTCTGTGAACGTCCGGTTGGCAGCCACGATTTCGCTCGGTGTCGAGACACGTGACAATACGAAGGTGCCTCAGACCCCCGCTCAAGCCGCCGCGTCTGCGCGTCGGAAGAAGCCCCACACGCCGCCGCGATCAGTCCGCGTGCCCGACGACATCTGGGAGGCGGCGAAGACCGCAGCCGAGAAGCGCGGAGAGACTGTGACCGATGCGATCGTTCGCTACCTCAAGAAGTACGGCGCTAGCGCTTCCTGATCGCCAGCAGCCGCGCGATCGCCTTGCGGATCCGCTCAGCCTCGACCGGCCCAGCCTTCGGGAGCCGGGACCGCAGCGTCTTGATCGCGGCACGGACCTCAGCGGGACGACGTGGCTTCGGCTTCGGCGCCAACGACTTGGCGACCTCGTCCCGGAATGCGTCCATGTCGAAGTTCGGGTCAGGCTTCCGGCCGACTGGGGCACACACTTCCTTGTGGCCGCGGACGTCGCTGACCGAGAGGCCGTAGTGATCGCACAGCGCGGCACACAGCCGGACATAGGCGTCGTACTGGCGGGCCGTCCACTTCCCGACGCCGGGGTGCTCGGCCTCGATGCCGATGGAATAGGCGTTGCCGAAGTCCCACTCCCGGACCTCGCCCGCATGCCAGGCGAGCCCAGCGGCGATGACGTACACCGTGCCGTCGCGGCCGAGACCGAGGTTCGCCAGTGGCCCGGCGAGATCCTTGCGGCCGTCACGGACGATCCCGAGGGAGGGGTAGTTGCCGGGCACGGCGGCCGACGTCGCGGTGTGGTGCGCCATGATGGTCCGGACGGCGACGATCTGGCCGTGACCACGGGTGCGCCAGCCGTTGAGTTCGACGACCTTGAGGCCCGAGGAGCGGGCGGCGTCGGCGAGGTCGTGCAGCATCATCTGAGTTGTCCTCCGGGGTTGGTGCGGCACGCGCCCGCGTCAGCGGTGGTGCCGTCGGTGTAGGTGACGAGCCAGCGGCCGTCGTCACCGCAGAACGTGGACTGGACGCCGCGGCCGTCAGCACCAGCAGGGCCAGCGGGACCTGGGTCGCCTTGGGGGCCGGGTGCACCGTCCTTGCCGTCGGTGCCGTTCTTCCCCGCGACTCCGGGGACACCGTCACTGCCGGGCGTGCCCGTGGTGCCGGTCTCGCCGTCAGGGCCACGACAGGTCCGCAGCCCGAGTTCCTCGACGCACGACGCGCCGCGAGGGCCACGGGGGCCGATAGGACCGCGCAGACCAGGAGCGCCCGGAGCGCCCGGCTTCGGATCATCCGGCTCAACCACAGGCTTCTCTCCGAGGAGCCTGACCTGCTCGGCGAGAGCCTGTGCCGAGGCGAGGGCTCGGTCGGCACGCTTCCCGTTGGTCTGCGCTTTCTCTTCGGCGGCCGCGAGACGGTCAGTGACCCGATCCAGCACGAGGTACACCGAGGTTCCCGACATGCCCACGAGCAGCGCGACAAGCACTGCCGCGACAAGCTTGAGTCGCTTCATCAGCGTGCCCCTTGCTGGATGACGTAGATGACGAGCGCCGATGTCAGCACCGGCAGCAGCAGCGACGCCACGAGGGTCCGGGACAACCATGTGAGGGTGCCCTTGATCTCCGTGACGGATTCCCGCAGCCCGGCTACCTCGGCTCGGTCGGCGGCCCGTTCGGCTTCATAGACGTCCTTGCGGACCAGTTCGGTGCGCAGTTGGTCGATGGAGAGCTGGAGGCCGTGCACAGCGGCGACGAGGGGGTCGCTCGGATCGGTCACAGGGTCTCCTTGGGAGTCGAGAGCATGGGTCACCCGATTGGGTAGGTGTGCTCGGCGCCGAGTGCGCCAGACCGAGTGGCGCCGGATGACTGCATGACGTACACGGCGCCATCAGTGCCGACCGAGATGATTCCGACGAAGCCGCTGACCACGGCGCCACCAACACAGGCTCCGGACGGGCGGCCTGATGCGGGAAGTTGTCCGGGCGGGGCCATCGCATAGAGGCTCTCGGAGGTCGTGCTGACGCGCACCGGCGACG
>JASLDK010000099.1 GCA_030145945.1 Nocardioides sp. | reverse complement strand
CTCGTACCAGCGACGCAGTTGGTAGATCGGGCCGTCCTCCTCGCACAGGAGCGGGTTCTGGATGGCAACCTTGTTCTCCCAGATCGCCACGTCCTGGAGGAAGCCGTCGCCGAACGACTCGACGTACCTCTCGGCGATGTAGTTGACGGTCTTCTCGTCGAGGCCGTCGGGCTTCTTGACCGTGATGCCGTACTGCAGACGGAAGGAATCCGGACCGGTCGGGATGTGGCAGTTGATCAGGATCAGCTCGGTGATGAAGCCCTTGTAGTCGACCTTCAACCAGTTGACCATGTACGACGGGCCGTAATAGGTGGCGATCGACTCGAGCGTCGAGTCCTCGCCGCTGTAGCCGCCCTCGGCCTTGTCCGGTCGTCCCTTCGATCCCATGTACTGGGTGGCGGTGTGCCCCTCGAAGACGTTGCGGAAGCTCGTCGGGAAGGCGAAGTGCACGTAGTAGAAGTGCGCCATGTCGGAGACGTTGTCGATCAACTCACGGCAGTGCGAGCCGTTGATCTCCTTGATGTGCCACGACCACGGCGTGTAGGCGTCGGTCATCACGTCCGGGAGCTCGGGCGGAAGGATCTCGTGGTCGGCGGCCGAGCCCTCGGGGTCGTGCCAGATCATCAGCTGACCATTGCGGATCGCCGTCTCGTAGCGCTGCGTGCGGGCCCGGAGCGGAACCCGGCGCGCGTAGGGGATCTCCTTGCACTTGCCGTCCCCACTCCAGCGCCAGTCGTGGAACGGGCAGGCGATGTTGTCGCCCTTGACCTCGCCCTGCGTCAGATCCCCGCCCATGTGGCGGCAGTAGCCGTCGAGCACGTTCAACTCACCGTTGGTGCCCTGCCACACGACCAGCTTGGTGCCGAACCCGTGCACGGCATGCGGCTTGCCGTCGGCATAGTCCGAGACCAGGCCGAGACAGTGCCACCCGCGTGCGAAACGGACGGGCGTGGATCCCTGGTCGAGGCTCCGAGCGCTGGAAGTAGCAGTGGCGGTCATGTAGAACACGTTACAGTTTTGCCGCTAAGGTGACAACAACCGGCCCGCCACGGACCGCCCCCAGGACCCCTCACAGGAGACCCGATGCACATCGACCTGGAGCCGCAGCACATCGCGCTGCGCGATGAGCTCCGCGACTACTTCGCCCAGCTCGTCACCCCCGAGATCCGCGCCGGCCTGGCCTCCGCCACCGGCGAGTTCGGCGAGGCAGGCGTCTACAAGGACGTGATCCGCCAGATCGGCAGCGACGGCTGGCTCGGCATCGGCTGGCCGAAGGAGTACGGCGGCCAGGCACGCTCGATGGTGGAACAGCTGATCTTCACCGACGTCGCCGCCATCGCCGGCGTACCCATCCCCTATCTGACGCTCAACACGGTCGGCCCGACGATCATGCGGTTCGGCAGCGACGAGCAGAAGGAGTTCTTCCTCCCGAAGATCCTGGCCGGCGAGCTGCACTTCTCGATCGGCTACTCCGAGCCCGGCTCCGGCACCGACCTGGCCTCGCTCAAGACCAAGGCGACGCTCGAGGGCGACGAGTGGGTGATCAACGGTCAGAAGATGTGGACCTCGCTCATCCAGTATGCCGACTGGCTCTGGATGGCGTGCCGCACCGAGCCCGACGCCCCGCGTCACAAGGGCCTGTCGATGATCCTCGTCCCGGCGGACGCTCCCGGCGTGTCCTACACGCCCGTCCACACCGTCGCCGGCGTCGGGACGTCGGCGACCTACTACTCCGACGTACGCGTCCCAGCGTCCAACCTGGTCAGCGAACGTGGCGGCGGCTGGGCACTGATGACCAACCAGCTCAACCACGAGCGCGTTGCACTGACCTCCGCCGCGCCGCTGCAGCACTCGCTGACCCTGGTCAAGGACTGGGCCCGCGAGACGCTCAACCCGGACGGCTCACGGGTCATCGACACTGAATGGGTGCAGATCGCACTCGGCCGGGCACACGCCCGGATCGAGGCACTCACCCTGATCAACTGGAAGCTGGCCGCCGACGCCGACCACGGCGTCGCGCTGTCCCCGGCCGAGGCTTCGGCGACGAAGATCTACGGCTCCGAGCTCGCGACCGAGATCTACCGGTCGCTGATGGAGATTGTCGGCCCCCACGCCGGCGTCACCGTCGACTCCCCCGGCGCTGTTCTCGCCGGGCGCCTCGAGCGCTTCCACCGTTCGTCGCTCGTGATGACCTTCGGTGGCGGCACCAACGAGATCCAGCGCGACATCATCGGGTACGTCGGTCTCGGCCTGCCCGCCGCCAAGCGAGCCTGAGGACTGAGGAAACAGCCATGGACTTTCTCTTCACCCCTGAGCAGGACGAGGCCGCCGACCTGGCCGCGCAGATCCTGACCGACAAGACCAGCAATGAGCGCCTCAAGGAGGTCGAGTCCGGTGGTGACCGGTTCGACCGGGCACTGTGGAAGGACCTCGACGAGGCCGGCCTGCTGACCCTCCACCTCCCGGAGGAGTACGGAGGCGCAGGCCTTGGTCTGATCGAGCTCGCCCGTGTGCTCGTGGAGGCAGGCAAGCGCGTGGCCCCGCTTCCCCTGGCCGTCCATGGAGCGTGCACCGCACTGTTGGCCGGCGCAGGCGTCGCTCCGACCGCCGGGCTGTATGCGGCGGCCGTTGCTGAGGAGCGATCCCACCTGCCCACAGCGCCCGTCGTGACCGCGTCGTCCTCAG
>JASLDK010000431.1 GCA_030145945.1 Nocardioides sp. | reverse complement strand
GGCCAGCACGGCGAGCTGGGCCGCCAGTGCTGGCCCCCGCGATGTATGCCTCCCGCTTCGCGCCGCTCGCGATGGCATCCCTGCGCCTGGCATCGCGACCGTTGCCCACCCGGTTGCTGCCGGAATGGGCGCGACTCGCACGAGAGACGCTCGACCAACGCCCCGCCACCGTGGCCGCCCTCATCCACGGCGTCCTCTTCGGCCGGTTCGCACCCGGCTCCGACGAACGCGCCGCGATCACCGCCCCCGCCCTCGTCCTCGCCCGCACGGGCGACCCCTTCCACCCCGCCGCGGACGCAGAACTGGTCGCCGGCGAGATCGACGACGCCACCCTCGAACGCAGCACGGCGCCCCTCGAATGGCGCCGACGCCCCGAACGACTCGACCTCGTCGTCACCCGCTTCGCGCGCGAGTGCTCGCGCGGCGCGCTGCGCGGCCGGCGTACCCGATCTTCGTAGGGTCATCGGGCAGAATTGCGGAGTGCCGCTCTACCGCGACGAGGCGATCGTCCTGCGCACCCGCAAGCTGGGTGAGGCGGACCGCATCATCACGCTGCTGACCCGCGACACCGGCGTCGTGAGAGCGGTCGCCAAGGGCGTTCGGCGTACGACCTCGCGGTGGGGTTCGCGGCTCGAGCCGTTCACCCACGTCGACCTGCAGCTGGCCGAGGGCCGCAACCTCGACACGATCACCCAGGCCGAGACCCGCGCCGCCTACACCGCTTCGCTGGGCGCCGACTACGACCGCTACACCGCCGCCACCTGCATGGTCGAGACAGCCGAGCGACTGGTCGTCGAAGAACGCGAACCCGCCCGCCAGCAGTTCACCCTGCTGCTCGGCGCCCTCAACGCCATGGCTTCCGGGGTACGCCGACCGGTCCATGTCCTCGACTCCTACCTGCTGCGCGCCCTCGCGATCGCCGGCTATGCGCCGACCTTCGTCGACTGCGCCCACTGCGGCCGCCCCCCGGTGCTGGCCACGGGCGAGCTCGGCCACCACCGCTGGTTCAACCCGTCCATGGGCGGCGTCCTGTGCTCCACCTGCCGCATCCCCGGCTCCGCCACCCCTGCCGCGGACACCCTCGTCCTGCTCGGCGGTCTGCTCGCCGGCGACTGGCCCGTCATCGAGGCCGCCGACCCCCGCAACGTCCGCGAGGCGAGCGGCCTGGTCGCCGCCTTCGTCCAGTGGCAGCTGGAGCGGGGCCTGCGCTCGTTGGCGTACGTCGAGCGGTGACAGACTGACCCCGTGACGCCGGTTGTCGGTTTCCCAAGGGATGCAGAGCGATTCACACTTCCCAGTTCAAATTTGAACTGGGAAGCGCAGGATTCCCTGCATCCCTTGGGAAACCCGCAAGCCCAGCGGTGACACACTGACCCCGTGACTCGCGCATCTCGTCGCACCCGCGCCGCATCGGCGGCCGCCGCTGCCCGTGGACCGGTCCGCCCGCCGACACCGCATCCGTCCGGCGCGACGCCGCCGCCGGTCCCGGCCGAGCTGGTGCCCCATCACGTCGCGGTCGTGATGGACGGAAACGGACGGTGGGCCAAGGAGCGCGGGCTGCCGCGCACGAAGGGCCACGAACAGGGGGAGTCGAGCCTGTTCGACGTGGTCGAGGGCGCGATCGAGATCGGCGTGAAGGCGATCTCGGCGTACGCCTTCTCGACGGAGAACTGGTCGCGCAGCCCCGACGAGGTGAAGTTCCTGATGGGCTTCAACCGTGACGTGATACGCCGGCGTCGTGACGAGATGCACGAGCTCGGTGTGAGGGTCCGGTGGGCCGGTCGCGCCCCGCGCCTGTGGAAGTCGGTGATCACCGAGCTCCAGGTCGCCGAGGAGATGACGAAGCACAACGACGTGCTGACCCTGACGATGTGCGTCAACTATGGCGGCCGCTCCGAACTGGGCGACGCCGCCCGCGCTCTGGCCCGCGACGTCGCGGCCGGGAAGGTCAACCCGGACAAGGTCGACGAGCGGACGCTGGGGCGCTACCTCTACGTTCCCGAGCTCCCCGACGCCGACCTGATCTGGCGTACGTCAGGCGAGCAGCGGCTGTCCAACTTCATGCTCTACCAGGCGGCGTACGCCGAGTTCGTGTTCTCCGACGTGCTCTGGCCCGATGTGGACCGTCGCCACCTGTGGGCGGCCATCGACGAATATGCCCGCCGGGATCGTCGTTACGGAGGAGCGGAACCCAACGCGGCGATCTGATCCCACCAGCCCCACCCTCACCTTTCGTGGCGGCGGGGGCCATTGAACGTCCACAAGTACGTCGCGTCCACGAGCTGTCCACAACGCCGCTTGAAGGCGGGCGATCGGAACGGTGTCGGCGCCGACTCTTGACGGCATGGATGTCCTACGTCTGTTAACCGAACAGGCCGGCTTCTTCACTCGCAAGGAAGCCCTGGCCAGCGGATGCAGCGACCGCCGGATTGCTGCTGAGGTGCGTAGGGGGACCTGGGTGCGGTTTCGGCACGGCTGTTATGCCTTCAGCGATGAGTGGAGCCTGCTCGACGCTGTCGGCCGGCACCGGGTTCGCTGCGGTGCAGTGCTGCGATCGATGGGAGATGCCGTTGCGCTCAGTCACGTTTCCGGTGCCCTTGCTCATGGGATCGACCTTTGGGGGATGGATCTCGACCGCGTCCACGTGACGCGCCTCGACGGCGGCCCGGGCCGGATCGAGGGTGACGTGGTCCACCATGAGGGACTCGTCTGTGACGACGACATCAGTTTCATCGCGGGCCGGCAGGTGCTCGGGGCGACGAGGTGTGTCCTCGAGGCAGGTTCACGAGCCAGCAGTGAGGTCGCCTTCTGCCTGATGGAGTCTGGTTTGCGAGCCAGCGCCTTCTCCACGGAGGAGCTCGCTGAGCAGTTCGCGTTCATGCAGCACTGGCCGTTCATGCAGCATCTGCACATTCCCGTCAGGATGGCGGACCCGAGGTCGGGATCGGTCGGAGAGTCGCGAGGCATCTGGACCTTCTACACCTGCGGCATTCCTGCGCCGGATCGTCAACGCGCAGTGCGAGCGACCGACGGGCGCCTCATCGGTGTCACTGATTGGTGGTGGGATGCGTTCAACATGTGGGGAGAGTTCGACGGCGAGGTGAAGTACGGCCGACTGCTCAAGCCTGGGCAGGAACCCGGTGAGGTCGTGTTCGCGGAAAAGGTCCGGGAGGACGAGATCCGCGAGGTGACCGGCGCGAGGTCGTTGCGATTGATCTGGCGTGACTACGACCGACCGCGCAACATCAGGGCTCGGTTCGATCAGCTCGCCGGGCGCGTGGCCTGAGCATCTCCGCTGGTGGTCTCGGCGGCGCCGGTGCTCCCGCGGGGTGTGGGTTTCCCAAGGGATGCAGCGAAACTCGCACTTCCCCGTTCAAATTTGAGCTGGGAAGTGCAGATCTGTCTGCATCCCTTGGGAAACCCGCCCCCCGGGACCACGATCCGTCAGTGCTCGTCGTAGTGCCCACCGTGCACGGCGTGCCGATGCCCGTCGTGCACGTAGTCCACGTGGTCGTCGTGGGGGACGGCGAGGTGGCCGCAGCCGGGGCCGTGGGCGTGGGGGTGCGTCCCACAGGTCTCGTGCTCGGGCCCGAGGCCTGTGGGGAAGGGTTCACGCAGGCGAGCCCGGTGGCGTTGCCAGATGCCGATCGGCCAGGCGGTGACGTAGCAGGCGAGGGCGAGCAGCACGATCGTCGGTCCGGTCGCGATGGTGGCCTTGTACGACGCGAAGGTGGCGCCCACCAGGCCGCCGACGGAGGCGAGGCAGCCGAGCGCCATGGCGGCCGCGATGGTGGTGCGGAAGGAACGGGTCAGTTGCTGGGCGGTGGCGACCGGCACCACCATCAGGGCGGAGACCAGCAGCAGGCCGACGGTCCGCATGGCAACGGTGACGGACACCGCGGCGAGCACCGCGACCAGGACGTTGTAGGAGCGGACCCGCAGCCCGGCGACGCGGGCGAACTCCTGGTCCTGGGCGACCGCGAAGAGTTGGGGCGCGAGGCCGAGGCACAGTCCGATCACCGTGATGGCGAGGGCCATCGTGATGATGACGTCGGCGGGCGAGATCGTGGTCAGCGAGCCGAAGAGGTAGCGGTTGAGTGACGCCGCGCTCTCGCCGCCGAGTCCGCTGAGGAAGATGCCGCCGGCGAGGCCGCCGTAGAACAGCAGCGCCAGGGCCACGTCGCCGTTGGTCTGGCCGCGTTCGCGGATGATCTCGATCAGCACCGATCCGAGGACGGCGACCAGGACGGCGGTCCACAGCGGGGAGGCGCCGGTGAGCAGTCCGAGCGCGACCCCGGTCACGGCGACGTGTCCGATCCCGTCACCCATCAGGGCGAGCCGGCGCTGCACGAGGAAGGTGCCGATCGCAGGCGCCGCGAGGCCGGTCACCAGCGCGGCGATCAGTGCGCGCAGCATGAACGGCTGGCTGAACAGCTCGGCGGGACTCATCAGGCGTCGTCTCCCGGCAGGCCGAGCGATCCCGACACGGGGGTTGTCGCTGTTGGCACATGGTCGTGATGGTGATGGTGGGTGTGCGGCTCCGCGAACCACGGCTGGTGCACCTCATGGTCGCGCAGGGCGGGGCCGTCGTAGGCGACTCGTCCGTCCCGGAGTACGACGGCCCGGTCGACCAGCGGTGCCAGAGGGCCGAGCTCGTGGGCGACGAGCACGATCGTCGAGCCCCGCGCCTTCAGGCGGGCGAGGGTGTCGGCGAGCACCTGCTGGTTGGGCAGGTCGACTCCGGCGGTGGGCTCGTCGAGGAAGAAGAGCTCGGGTTCGCCCGCCAACGCCCGGGCGATGAGGACGCGCTGCTGCTGTCCGCCCGAGAGGTTGGTGACGGCTTCGCGGCGTCGATCGGCCAGGCCGACGACCTCGAGTGCCTCGTCGATGGCGCCTCGATCGGCCCGGGACAGCGGTCGCAGCACACGGCGCCGCGTGAGGCGGCCGGCGGCCACGACCTCCCACACGGAGGCGGGGATTCCTGATCCGGCGGTGGCACGTTGGGGCACGAACCCGATCCGCCGCCATTCGGCGTACTCCGCCAGCGGGGTGCCGAACAACCGCACCTGGCCGCCGACGAGGGGGCGCAGGCCGACCAGCGCGCGGACCAGGGTCGACTTGCCGGAGCCGTTCGCTCCCATCAGCGCGACGAATTCGCCGGGATCGACGGACAGGTCGATGCCGCGGAGCACGGGCCGCCCGCCGAGGGCGACGCTGCCGTTGCTGATCGCGACCGCGGGCACGGCCGACGTCGGGGAGTTCATCGACAGCCGTTCGCGGTGCGCAGGGCCGTCAGGTTGGTGCGCATGAGCGAGAGGTAGTCGTCGTGGGAGCTGGCGGATCGCAGTCCCTCGATCGGATCGAGCGAGGCGTTGGTGAGGCCGAGGTCGTGGGCGAGACCTTCGCCGAGCGCCGGCTCGAGTGGCTCGCTGAACACGGTGGTGATCCCTTCGCTCCTGATCAGGTTCTGCAGTTCGCCGAGTGCTGCGGCCGTCGGCTCAGCATCGGGGGAGAGGCCCACGATCGAGGCGACGTGGATGCCGTACTTCTCCAGGTAGCCGAACGCGTCGTGGGATGCCACGATCGTGTCACGCGTGCAGTTGGCCAGGCCAGTGCGGTACGCCGTGTCGAGGTCGGTCAGGTCGGCTTTCAGCGCGGCCGCGTTCTCGGCGTACTGCGCGGCGTGTGCGGGGTCGACCTTCGCCAGTCGGGTGGCGATGGCCTCGCCGAGAGTGGCGACGCGGAGGGGGTCCTGCCAGAAGTGGGGATCGGTGCCTTCGAGTCCGACCACGCCGGCCGCGTCGAGGACGGCGTTGCTCGCGTTCTGCTCGACGGCGTCGTCGACGGCGGGCTGGAAGCCGGACTCGTAGACGACCAGGTCGGCCGCGGCGAGTTCGGCGGTCTCCTTGATGGTGAGTTCGAGGTCGTGGGGCTCCTTGCCCGGTTGGGTCAGCAGCGAGACCTCGGCGCCGGTGCCTTCGCTGACCCGCTCTGCGGTGTACGCCAGTGGATAGAAGGCCGCGGCGATGGTGATCTGGCCGTCCTTGCTGGGCTCGCGGAACGCGGCACACCCGCTGGACAGCAGGGCGAGGGCCGACAGGGCGGAGAGGCCAACCAGAAAGCGCATGAGAATCATTCTCATTTAGTCGGCGGCCGGTCGTCAACTCAGTAGAGTGCGCCCGTGCTCGTCATGAACCGTTTCCGTGCCGGTGCGGACCCCGTCGGCCTGCGCGCCGATCTGGAGTTCGTGCACGGACTCCTCGCCGACAAGGCCGGATACGTCATCGGCTGGATCGGTCGCAATCTCGACGACCCCGACCTGTGGACGCTGACCACGCGGTGGGAGAACGTCGGCGCCTACCGGCGCGCGCTGTCGTCGTACGAACTGAAACTGCACGGTGTGCCCGTGCTCAGCCGCGCCATCGACGAGCCGGGTGCCTACGAGGTCGTCGAGCCCGGTGGCGTGCTGAACGTCGCGGAGTCTCGCGTAACCTAGGAGTTCGCCGCGGAGCCTGGCTCCGGGCGCTTGCGCGAACACGCGCGACCACACCCGCCCGACAGCCAGCCGGGCTCGTCCCATGAAGGAATTCCCCGTGGCCAAGCCGCCTCCGTCCACCGTTGACAACGTCGTCTCTCTCGCCAAGCGCAGGGGATTCGTCTATCCGTGCGGCGAGATCTACGGAGGCACCCGGTCTGCGTGGGACTACGGCCCGCTCGGTGTGGAGCTCAAGGACAACATCAAGCGGCAGTGGTGGCGCTCAATGGTGCAAGGTCGCGACGACGTCGTCGGCCTCGACTCCAGCGTGATCCTGCCCCGCCAGACCTGGGAGGCATCGGGTCACGTCGCGACGTTCAACGACCCGCTCACCGAGTGCCTGTCGTGCCACAAGCGCTACCGCTACGACCATCTTCAGGAGGAGTACGCCGAGAAGTTGGCGAAGAAGGGCAACCCCGTCTCTCCTGATTCGGTCGACCTCAAGGATGTCGCCTGCGCCAACTGCGGCACCCGCGGCGCCTGGACCGAACCCCGCGAGTTCTCGGGCATGTTGAAGACCCACCTCGGTGTGACAGAGGACGAGTCGGGTCTGCACTACCTGCGCCCGGAGACCGCGCAGGGCATCTTCCTCAACTTCGCCAACGTGGTGACCTCGCAGCGGATGAAGCCCCCGTTCGGCATCGCGCAGATCGGCAAGAGCTTCCGCAACGAGATCACGCCCGGCAACTTCATCTTCCGCACTCGCGAGTTCGAGCAGATGGAGATGGAGTTCTTCGTCAAGCCGGGCGAGGACGAGGAGTGGCACCGCTACTGGATCGAGGAGCGCACCCGGTGGTACGTCGACCTCGGCATCAACCCTGACAACCTGCGCCACTACGAGCACGCGCAGGAGAAGCTGAGCCACTACTCGAAGGGCACCACCGACATCGAGTACCGCTTCAACTTCGCCGGCTCCGAGTGGGGTGAGCTCGAGGGCATCGCCAACCGCACCGACTTCGACCTGTCGACGCACGCGCAGCATTCCGGCAAGGACCTGTCCTACTTCGACCAGGCCTCCAACACCCGCTACACGCCCTACGTCATCGAGCCCACAGCCGGTCTCTCGCGCAGCCTGATGACCTTCCTGGTCGACGCGTACGCCGAGGACGAGGCCCCCAACACCAAGGGCGGGGTCGACAAGCGGACCGTGCTGCGCCTCGACCCCCGCCTGTCGCCGATCAAGGTCGCCGTGCTGCCGTTGAGCCGCAACGAGGACCTCACCCCCAGGGCCAAGGCAGTCGCCACCGAGCTGCGCCAGCTGTGGAACATCGACTTCGACGACGCGGGCGCGATCGGCAAGCGCTACCGCCGCCAGGACGAGATCGGTACGCCGTTCTGCGTGACCGTCGACTTCAACACCCTCGACGACCAGGCGGTCACGGTCCGCGACCGGGACACCATGTCGCAGGAGCGGGTCTCCCTCGACAAGCTCACGTCCTACTTCGGTGAGCGGCTCGTCGGATGCTGAGCCTCCGGTCCGTCGCCATCCCAGCGGCCGTCCTCGTGGCGTTCGCCGGTCTCTCGGGCTGCGGATCGGACGACAAACCCACGAAGAAGCAGGCGAAGCCCAGTCCGACGGTGTCGTCGACCGCGCCATCGGCGTACCTCGAGGTTCCTGAGGGCATCACACTCACCGAGCCGGGCACGCAGCTGGCGCTGGGGGAGCAGGGGGTCGTCGCCTTCCAGCTGCGCCAGAAGGAGGTCGGCGTGCTCGGCGTCAACGTCCAGCGCATCGAGCGGACGTCCTTCCAGGAGTCCTTCGCGCAGTGGAACATCGACGACGCCACGGCCGCCCGCACGCCGTACTTCGTCCGGGTCGAGGTCACCAACCTCGGCGACACCGACCTCGGAGGGATGCGGCTCGACAACGTCCTGTGGGGCGACGACGGCAGCACCCTGGAAGCGCCGAACTACTACAAGGCCTCGCAGCTGCCGGCCTGCACCGGCAAGCCGCTGCCGACGCCCTTCGTCAAGGACGCGACGGCTGAGTTGTGTCAGGTCTACTACATCGCCCCGACCAAGGCGCTCGTGGACGTGTCGTTCACGCCTTTCGGTGGCCTGGATCCGGTGACCTGGGCCGGCGAGCTGAGCCCGGTCTCCAAGGGTGGCAGGGCAGGCAAGGGCGACAAGCCGGGGAAGAAGGGCGAGAACAAGCAGGCCGGGCAGGGCGCGTCGGAGTCGACCGCTCCGAGCGACGTGCCATCGACGTCGGCTGCGGCCTCGTCCAGCGCCACGGCGACACCGTGACCGCCCTGCGCCTCGGCTCGCTCGAGGTGCCGGTGCCGGTGGTGCTGGCACCGATGGCCGGCATCACCAACGCGGCCTACCGGCGGCTCTGCGCCGAGCACGGTGCCGGCCTCTACGTCTGCGAGATGATCACCAGCCGCGGGCTGGTCGAGGGCGACGAGACCACGAAGCGGATGCTGGTCTTCGACGACGCCGAGAAGGTGCGTTCGGTCCAGCTCTACGGCACGGACCCGAGGTACGTCGGGCAGGCGACCAGGATTCTCTGCGAGGAGTACGGCGTCGCGCACGTCGACCTCAACTTCGGCTGCCCCGTCCCCAAGGTGACCCGCAAGGGCGGTGGCGGCGCGCTGCCGTGGAAACGCAACCTGCTGGGCCGGATCCTCGAGGAGGCGGTCGCGGCGGCAGCGCCGTACGACGTCCCCGTGACGATGAAGACCCGCAAGGGCCTCGACGACGACCACCTCACCTACCTCGACGCCGGGCGGATCGCCCAGGACAGCGGCGTCGCCGCCATCGCGCTGCACGGGCGGACCGTCGCGCAGGCCTATTCGGGCCAGGCCGACTGGGAGGCGATCGCCGACCTGGTCGACCACGTCGACATCCCGGTCCTCGGCAACGGGGACATCTGGGAGGCAGCCGATGCCCTGCGGATGATGGAGCAGACCGGCGCCGCGGGTGTCGTCGTCGGCCGCGGCTGTCTGGGCCGGCCGTGGCTCTTCCGTGACCTGGCCGCGGCGTTCACCCCGGACGCCGAGGACGCTACCCATCTCCCCAGCCTCGGCGAGGTCGCCGCCATGATGCGCCGCCATGCTGAGTTGTTGAGCGAGCACATGGGCGAGGAGCGGGGCTGCAAGGAGTTCCGCAAGCACGTGACGTGGTATCTCAAGGGCTTCCGAGCAGGGGGAGAGCTCCGTCGCTCCTTGGGACTGGTGGACTCCCTGGCCTCCCTGGACAGGATGCTCGCCGAGCTCGATCCGACCGAGCCGTTCCCCGACTCCGAGCTGGGGGCGCCGCGTGGTCGGCAGGGTGCGCCCCGCCACAAGGTGGTGCTGCCCGAGGGCTGGCTCGATGACACCGATGGCCTCGGCGAGGGCGGTTGTGGACTGCTGGAGGACGTCAACGAGACGACCGGAGGGTGATGGAAGCCATCCTTTGGCACGGTCTCACCGATTGGTTGAACACTTGAGCGCTGTGCTTCACTCCTTGGATGCTTCGAGTCAGCTCGAGGCGACCGACGACCTCGGGATGACCCTGACCGCGACAGCAAAGGAATCAGCGCGTGGCCACCAGCCACAAGCGGGAAACCGCGCGACGTACGCCCCGAGCCGCCGTCCTGGCAGGCTCTCTCGCCGCCATGGCGACGACCGCGGTCGTCGCCGGCGGTGTCCTCAACTCACCCGCACCCAACGACCACCTCGTCGCCGTTGACAACACGAAGTCCAGCGCCGCGAGGTCCGCTTCCGGATCGATCGCCGCGGCCAGCGACGCACGTCGCGACTTCGCGAGCCTCTCGCGCAGCGCGGATCGGTCCGCCGAGGGTGTCGGGACCAAGCTTGACCTGCTGCTGTCCGACGATGCGACCGCCCAGGCTGTTGCCGACGCATCGAAGAAGCGCTGGACCACCGCCACCCTCAACCTCTGGACCCGTCCCGACCAGAAGGGCAAGCAGGTCGGCGAGATCGAGGAGGGGGAGAAGGTCGTCCTGACAGGTCGCACCTTCGCCGACCGCGCGGAGGTCGTCGTCGACGGCACGTCGCGCTGGGTCACCGAAGGTCACTTCTCCGAGGAGAAGCCCGCCACCCTCGGCGGCGACTGCACCAACGGCACCACCGTCCCGAGCAGCGTCAGCATCAACATCCAGAAGGTCCACGAGGCCGTCTGCGCCAACTTCCCCGACGTCCGGGTCTACGGCACCCTCCGGGGCGGTGGCGGTGACCACCCCCGCGGCAAGGCCGTCGACATCATGATCTCCGGGCCCGAGGGCTGGAAGATCGCGGAGTTCGTCCGCGCCAACTACCAGGCACTCGGCGTCGCCTACGTCATCTACTCCCAGAAGATCTGGTCGGTCGAGCGGGGCGGCGAGGGCTGGCGCGGCATGCCCAACCGGGGCTCCGTCACCGCCAACCATTACGACCACGTCCACGTCTCGACGTACTGAGCGCGCCCCGACACGCACGCTCGCTGCGTTGTCGTCGGTCGACGCCCCGCTCCGCTCGAAGGGCGCCTTCCCTCCTTCGCCTTGCGATCGCACGCGTCGGAGCACGCTCAGCCGATCTGCCCGATAGGGTCCCAGCGTGGACGAGGTGGAGAGCCGGTACGACGCGCACGCGCGTGAACGGATCGTCCCGGAGCCGCCGAAACGTGTCGAGGCGCCGGAACGACTGCCCTTCGAGCGTGACCGCGCCCGAGTCGTCCACGCCGCGTCCTTCCGCCGTCTTGCCGCCAAGACGCAGGTCGTGGGCCCGCAGAGCGACGACTTCGTCCGCAACCGGCTGACGCACAGCCTCGAGGTCGCCCAGATCGCGCGTGACCTGTCCCGTGCCCTGGGCACCCATCCGGACATCACCGAGACCGCTGCACTCGCCCACGATCTCGGCCATCCGCCCTTCGGGCACAACGGTGAGCGCGCATTGGCCGAGCTGGCTGCGGACTGCGGAGGCTTCGAGGGCAACGCCCAGACGCTGCGGCTGTTGACCAGGTTGGAGGCCAAGACGGCCGGCGCCGGGCTCAACCTGACCCGGGCGACCCTCGATGCCTGCACGAAATATCCGTGGGGGAGTGGCGAGGCCCGTGCTCATGCGGGCAAGTTCGGCGTCTACGACGACGATCTGCCCACGTTCGCCTGGCTCCGTGACAGCGCGCCCGAGGGGCGCCGATGCCTGGAGGCGCAGGTGATGGACCTCGCCGACGACGTCGCCTATTCCGTGCACGACGTCGAGGACGGGACGGTCGCGGGCAAGGTCGAGCTCACTCGCCTCGACACCGCTGCTGTCTGGGACACCGTCCGGGTCTGGTACCGGCCCGACGCCACGGACGCCGAGCTCGACGGCGTCCTCGACCGCCTGCGCGCCGTCGGGAGCTGGCCGACCCGGCCGTACGACGGCGGGCGGGCCGGCCTCGCGGCGTTGAAGAACCTGACAAGTGACCTGATCGGTCGGTTCTGCGGCGCGGCACAGCAGGCGACGTTCGCGGCAGGAGACGGTCCCTTCGTGCGCTATGCCGCGGACCTGGTGATCCCGGCGGACACGTGGGCGGAGATCACGGTGCTGAAGGGGATCGCCGCACACTACGTCATGGAGGACGTCTCCCGGGTCGCCCTGCAGGTCAGGCAGCGCGAGCTGCTGACCGCGTTGGTTGACGTACTCCTCGATCGAGGTGCTGATGCCCTCGACGAGACGTTCGCTGCTGACTGGCAGTCCGCAGCCGATGACCGCGCGCGGAAGCGGGTCGTGATCGACCAGGTCGCCTCACTGACCGATGCGAGTGCGGTCGTCTGGCACGATCGCTTGCTCGGCTGATTCTGTGAAGCCCAGGTGGGGGCTGGCCGACAGAACGCGAACCGGCCCGCCACCCGAAGGTGACGGACCGGTTCGTCGACAGACTGCAGATGTCAGCCAGTGACAGCGACGTGCTTCTTGACCGGCTTGGGTGCCGGAGCCTGACCGGGCACCGGAGCCTTGTCGGAGGTCACGTTGCCGCAGGTGGCGGACGCGACGGTCAACTTCACCTGGTCGAGGATGTTGACGTAGAGCGCGTCGACGGTGAAGGTGCCGTCGGCGTTCGCGGTCTGGCGGTTGACGATCAGTTCGACGACCGGCGGCACACCGGCGATGTCGAAGACCTTGACCTTCTGGTTGGCCTGCTTGGTGTCCACGTTGACCGGGAGGCCGAGGGCCTTGAGGTCCGCGATCGTGGTGGTCCCGGTGTTGCCGGCACACTTCGCCTCGACGGCGCCGGCGCCGACGACCTTGAGCTTGCCGCCGAGCACGTCGCACAGCGCCTTGATCTGGCTGAGGTCCGTCAACTTGGTGATGTCGAGGGCCCCGAGCGCGCTCAGGTTGAGCGGAGTGTTCTTGGTGGCGTTCGCAATCTGGTCGAGGGCTCCCTGGAGGCCGGTCAGGGCAGTGCCCAGGCCGCTGCCGATCGGGCCGGTCACGGCGCCCGCCTGGGTGAGGAGCGTGTCGCAGCCGCTCTTGAGCTGGCCCGTCACGTCGGCCGGGAGGTTGGCGAGGAGACCATCGCCGACGGCGAGGTCGGTCACGCTGGCGCTGGCTGCACCGTTCTGAGCCGTTGCGTTGACGACACCGCCGGATGCCACCGGGTTGCTCGGCAACGCGATGAGGGAGTCGGTCTTCACCGTGCCATCGGTCGAGGTGACCGAGGGGGTCTTCGGAATGACGCCGTTGTTGGCGATCGAGAGCTCGATGCCGAAGGCGGACGACGGGCTACCCGCCGCGGTCGCCGAGCCGCCGGTGAGGAGCGACACGGACGCCGCGGCTCCTGCCAGCAGGAGGAGCGAGCCGGCCACGGGGGCCAGTTTCCGCTTGTTCATCATGGGTGATCCCTTCATCTTCATCATTTGTCCCCGAGATGGAGCAGTCGGTGGAGGTCAGGTCGCGTCGACCATGACCGGGGTTCCGATCGGAACGGTTCGCAGGAGTTCGAGGGCGTCATCCGGCACCCGCACGCATCCGTGACTGATGGCCTTGCCGAACACGGACGGGTCGGTCCAGCCGTGGAGCGCCACGGTGCCGGGGCCGCCGCCGTACGAATCGAGCGTCTCGCTGTGGGAGCCGAGCGGAAGGATGACCGGCGAGAACGGCTGCTGATCGTCCTCGATCTGACCGAGAACGAAGGTGCGCCCGGCTGGTGTGGGCGTGCCGCTCGCGCCGATCGCGACCGTCCACGTGCCGACCAGTCTGTTGTCCTCGAACAGTTCCAGCGAGCGGTCGGCCAGGTGCACCGTCACCAGGAACGGGCTGTGCGCCTCGGCCAACTCGGAGCCGCGGATCCAGCCGGTGGAACCGTTCGGTTTCGACGGCAGCAGCACCTGCACCCACGTCCGGTTGCGCGTGATGACGGGCAACCAGACGTCGCCGAACTCCTCCGGCCTGACCTTCGCGAACGGTCTGCCGTCGGGCTCGTCGTACAACGCGGTCACCCGTTTGGGGTGAACGACCGTGCCGTTGGGGATCTTGGTCGGCCGCGGGTCCCGCGGCGCATCGGGGATGATCGAGTGGGTCGTGCTGGCGGGCAGCTTCTTGAGGTTCAGATCCACCGCTGCCGGGGCTGCCTGCGGTGTCGGCTCCTGCTCGCCCCCGTCCTTGAGCACCATGACGAGGGTCGAGAGCGCGAACAGGAAGGCGATGAGCGTCACCGGCCAGCGCGTGCGCGCCGAAGCCTCGTCCATCGCCGGTCCCTCCCCGAAATGTCATCCCCACGACCTACCCCCTGGTCCTCCCGTTCGGAGCAACGAGGCAGACATGGAGAAGGTCACGCTGAGGCTGGCCCGCATTTGTGCGGCTCGAAGAGCACTGCCACCGGGGCAGACGGTCGCGTCTCGCCGCGACAGTAGGATCGCCGCATGGTCGGCCGGATCCGTGACGAGGACATCGCCGCGGTCCGGGAGCGGGCGCGGATCGAGGAGGTCGTGTCGTCGTACGTCACCCTCCGCAACGCCGGTGGCGGCTCGATGAAGGGTCTGTGCCCCTTCCACGACGAGAAGTCCCCGTCCTTCCACGTGACGCCGGGGCGAAACTTCTTCCACTGCTTCGGCTGCCAGGAAGGCGGTGACGTCTTCACCTTCCTGATGAAGATCGACGGCCTGAGCTTCGCCGAGGCCGTCGAGCGGATGGCCGACAAGTACGGCATCCAGCTGCGTCGTGACGAGACCGGGTATGACGACCGCCCGAAGGGTCCGCAGCGGCGACGGCTGGTGGAGGCGCATGCCGCAGCCCAGGAGTTCTACGCCGAGCAGTTGGGCCTGCCTGCGGCGTTGAAGGCGCGTCAGTTCCTCGCCGAGCGGGGGTTCGACCAGCAGGCGGCACTGAGGTTCGGGGTCGGTTTCTCGCCGCAGGACGGAGAGGCGCTGTGGCGCCACCTGTCGGGACGGAAGTTCTCCTCCGAGGAGTTGATCGCGGCCGGGTTGGTGGCGATGGGGCGCTCCCACTACGACAAGTTCCGTGGTCGGTTGATGTGGCCGATCCGCGAGACCAACGGCGACACGATCGGGTTCGGCGCTCGTCGTCTGTTCGACGACGACCGGATCGAGGCGAAATACCTCAACACCTCCGAGACGCCGATCTACAAGAAGAGTCACGTGCTCTACGGCATCGACCTTGCTCGCAAGCCGATCGCGCTGCGCTCGCAGGCGGTCATCGTCGAGGGTTACACCGACGTGATGGCCTGTCATCTGGCCGGCGTTGAGACGGCCGTTGCCACCTGCGGCACCGCCTTCGGTGACGACCATGCCCGCGTCCTGCGTCGCTTCCTCGACGATCATGCCGAGCTGCGCAGCGAGGTGGTGTTCACCTTCGATGGCGACGAAGCCGGTCAGAAGGCCGCGTTGCGGACCTTCGAGGGCGACCAGCGGTTCGTCTCCCAGACCTACGTCGCGGTCGCGCCGCAGGGCATGGACCCCTGCGACCTGCGGATGAAGGAGGGCGACGCCGCGGTCCGCGAGCTCGTCGCCAGCCGCCGTCCTCTCTATCGCTTCGTCCTCGAGAACGTGATCGGCCGCTACGACCTCGACCGGGCCGACAGTCGGGTCGACGCCCTCCGCGAGGGCGCCAAGCTGGTCGCCAGTGTGCGCGACAAGTCGAAGGTCGACGCCTTCGCGCGTGAGCTTGCCGGGATGGTCGGTGTGGACATGGACCAGGCCCGAGCGGAGGTACGCCGAGCAGCCGCCCGTGGGCCTGTGCCGTCGGGCCGACAGGACCGGGGCCGTCAGCAGGCGCAGCCGGAGCAGGCGGCGCCGGCCCCGCGCTCCGCCGTACCCGACCTTCGGGATCCGCGGTTCGGCATCGAGCGCGAGACCCTCAAACTCGTCCTCCAGGCGCCGATCGCGATCGGCCGCACGACGGCCGACGTCGGCAGCAACGACTTCACCCACCCGACGTACCGCGCCGTGTGGGAGTTGATCGCTGCCGCGGGAGGAGCCGTGGCCGGTCAGAGCGATCCGGGTTGGGTGTCGAAGGTCCGCGACGGCGCCACGGATCCTGCGGTGTCGTCCTTGGTCAGTGCCTTGGCGGTCGAGCCGATCCCGATCAACCGGGAGGTCGATGCGCACTACGTCGCCCACCACATCTATCGCCTGCAGGAGTTGACGGTGCTGCGCCGGATCGAGGAGGTCCGTTCCCGCCTCCAGCGCACGAATCCGCTCGATGCCGCTGCGGACTACAACAAGATGTTCGGCGAGCTCGCTGCGCTCGAGCAGCACCGGCGCACGCTGCGCGAGAAGATCGTCGGTGCCCCGTGAGGTGGGGACGCCGGCCGATGGGCGGGGTCGAGGTTGCATCGGGGGAGCGGCTCCTTGCCTGGGCGCCGCTGCTCAACTCGGGTGCGGGATCGGCGGCCGCCGGTGGCACCCGCGAGGCTCTCTACCTTCCCGGCGACATCTCCGTCCGTACGCCGACCCGGCTGGCCTGGGAGCAGATCGCGAGCGCCGACTGGGACCAGGAGTCGTCGACGCTGCGGGTGGTCGAGGTCGGTCGCTTCGGCGAACCCACACCGGTCCACGCGGTCGAGCTGGCCGACGCCGGACGGCTGCTGCAGTTGGTGCGTGAACGCGTCACTGCCAGCATCGTCGTGCAGCGTCATGCCCCCGTCGCGGCGCGTCGGTCGGTGCGGATCCTCGGCCGCCGCGCGCCCAGCGGTCGTGGCGAGATCGCTTGGTTCATCGAGTACGACGACGGCCTGGACCCGCTGGACCCGGCCGTCGACGCGGTCGTCCAGCGAGCCTTGGCTGGCGCGCGGGCGGACGTCGGAGTCTGATCGCCCGCATCGCGACGCTGAGGAGGACCCTCGATTTCAGCGGACCGTGCCAGCCTTGCTAGTGTTTCCCCGCTTCCACCCCTCGGGTGGGGAGCAGCTTTCCCCCGTAGCTCAACTGGCAGAGCATGCGACTGTTAATCGCAGGGTTATTGGTTCGAGTCCAATCGGGGGAGCAAAGAGGAAGCCCCGTCTGGTTCGCCAGACGGGGCTTTTGTCACCTTCTGTTGTCGTCGCGGCCGCGATTCCGTGCCAATCGTCCAGATGCAAGGCCGATTTCTTGTGCATCGGTTGACGGGGTGGAAGCCGACCGATTGGGTAGGCGAACACAATTTTTGTGAGGCCGCTCACATTTGATCGGGAGAGTGCGATCGGCCGTCCCCCCACAACGCAAAGGTTGATCGTGTCTGCACATTTGAGAAGGAAACGATTCGCTGCATCGGCCGCCGGTCTGGCTCTGTTCAGCCTCGGAGTCGGCGTTCTCCCCAGTTCGACTGCAGCTCCCGCGAACCGAGTCCAAGCTCCCCAGGGAGATGTCTCCCTGGATCGCTCGGCTGATGAGAAGACCGAGGTCGTCGAGGTCGTCGTCCCGGGCACCGCCGAACTCGACCGCCTGGTCGCCACCGGCGTCGACCTCGATCATGGCGTCGACCAGACCGAGGGTGGTCTCGCCGTGCGTGCCGTCGTGACACCCAGTGAGGTCAAGCAGCTCAAGGCTCTCGGCTTCCGTGTCGGAGAGACCTTGCTGACGGCCAAGGACACCCAGGCCGCGCTTGCCGAACGTGCTGCCACGGTGCAGGCCAACGCGGCCGCTGCCGAGGCGTTCGACAGCGCAGCGACCGATCCTGACGTCAGCGACGTCAAGATCCTGCGCGCGGACTACTACACGTCGTTCGGGGTGCCGGTCCTCGCCGTCGAGGCGCAGGTCGCCAACGGCGCCAACGTCACGACGTTGACCGTCGAGCGCGACAGCGGCCCGGGCACCGACTTCGGGACGGGGGGAACGCAGACCTTGAGTCGCTTCGTCGACTCGGGCGTGTACATGTATCACACGGGCGCGAGCTCGACCGTCGACGGTGCTGCGAGCAAGGTGACCACGCGCCCCGACCGCGTCCGCATCACCAGCCCGAGTGGCGATGTCGCGATCGCGAAGGTGTCGGACTGGCTCCCCACCGGGGACGAGCCGGACCCGTTCAAGGGCAACGGCTACCAGCAGGACTTCATCCAGTCCTACCTGGACCCGACCCAGCTCTACGATCGCATCAAGGACCTTGCGATCGAGTTCCCGAAGTTGGCCGAGATCGTTGCGTTGCCCTACAAGACCAACGGCTACCAGCGACTCGCGCAAGCGGTCGTCGGACCGACGGCCACGGACCAGACGTCACTGTCCCAGCGATTCGGCATCGACTCGAAGGCATGGGGGCATCAAGGCGGCAACGGGATCACGATCGAGGTCGCGAACCCGGGCGCACCCAACGCCCCGCTGAGCGTGGCTGTCGTGGGGAAGGCGATCAAGGTCTCCTCCGCGACCGACGAGAACGGCGCCCTGTCCAGCACGGCCGCTCAGATCGTCGCCGCCATCAACGCCCATGCGACGGCCAAGACCCTCGTGACGGCGTACACCTATCGCAACAACGCGGGTGCCGGTGTCGCACCGGCGACCGCTCTTCCCGTGACCTTGAGCGACGGTTTGAACGCACCCGCCTCGACCGAGCGCGGCAAGCAGCAGGTCTATGCGCTCAAGATCGGCAAGGTGCGCGACGGTTCGAAGCCCGGTGTCTTCTTCTATGCCCAGGAGCACGCCCGGGAGTGGGTGCCGCCGCTGGTGACGATCGAGACAGCTGAGCGGCTGCTGCGGAACTACGCATCGCACGCCGGAACTCGTGACCTCGTCGACAACCTGGAGATCTGGATCCTTCCGTCGGTCAACCCCGACGGAGGAACGTACTCGTTCTACGACTTCGCCTCCCAGCGCCGCAACATGACCCGTCACTGTGCGCTGACGGGGAACGCCGACTTCAGCGCGCGCAACACCTGGGGCGTCGACGTCAACCGCAACTATCCCGAGTACAGCGCCTTCGACGGCTACAGCGGTGCCTCGACCACGAACTGCAACAGCGACACCTATGCGGGGCCCGCCGAGCTGAGCGAGCCCGAGGCGAAGAACGTCGACTGGGTCGCGAAGAACAACCCCAACATCACCTTCTCGATGAACGTGCACAGTTCGGGCAACTACTTCATGTGGTCGCCGGCGTCCTACAAGACGGCCGGTCGCGAGACTGCTCCGGTGCCGACTCTCGAGCAGGAAGGCCTGTTCTGGGGCGCTTCCTCGCGCATCCTGACCGCGATCAAGCGGCACCGTGGCCTCAGCGTCACGCCCGCAAAGACCGGCCAGGTCGTGGATGTGCTCTATTCGGCGGCCGGCAACTCGGGTGACCTGCTCTGGTACAAGTACGGCATCTACGCATGGGACTTCGAGGTCGGGACGACGTTCCAGCCGCCTTTTGCGGCTGCTTCGCCCACTGGCGCTTCAGCCCACGAGGAGAGCCAGGAGTTTGCGAACGGCCTCATCGAGATGGCGCAGATCGCGCTCGACCACGAGCGGGACGACGTACCTCCCGTCACGACCGTCGATGTCACCGCGTCGACGGTGGCGGGGAAGGTGAATGTCGTCTTCGACACCAATGAGCCTGCCGCCGTCTTCTACACGCTCGACGGCACGGTGCCGACGATGGAGTCGACGCGGTACGACGCGTCGGGTCTGCGCAACACCCGCGGTGCGCGACTCAAGGTCGACCAAGGTGCGGAGATCCGTTGGATCGCCGTCGACAGCCGCGGCAACGTCGAACGCCACCTTGTTCCGGGGAAGGCCGACAACTACCGGTCCTGGAAGGCTGAGGTCGGCTACGCGGAGCCGCTGGCGGGCAGTGCCACGTCGATGACGCTGAGCGCGACGAAGGTCGCCGTGGGTGCCGCCGGCGTCACTGCCCAGGTCAAGGTCACCGCGACCGGGCCGGGGGACCAGAAGCAGCCTTCGGGTGTGGTCACCGTTCGCGACGGTGACGTCGTGCTCGGAACCGGCGAGATCAACGCCAGTGGAGTTGCGACGATCGCGTTGAAGCCGTTCGCGACCGCCGGTTCCCGGTCCGTGACCGCAGAGTATGGCGGCGATGCGAACTTCAGGGCCAGCGCTTCGTCACCTGTCGCGTTGGCGGTCGGCAAGATCGCCTCGAGCGTCACGGCCAAGATCAAGAAGGCCAACAAGGTGACGGCCAAGAAGCGGGCCAAGATGTCGATCACGGTCGCGGCTCCCGGCGCGGACGTGTCGGGCATGCTCATCGTCACGGTCGACGGCAAGATGGTCACGACCGTCGCGGTCGGAGCCGGCGGCTCGGCCACGGTGAAGCTGCCCAAGCTCAAGGCAGGAAAGCACGAGGTCCGGGTGTCCTACTCCGGCAGTGTCTCTGCCGAGACGGCGAGCACGACGATCGACCTCAAGGTGCGCCGCCGCTAGCCGGCATTCCCTGACGTCACACTGTCCCCCGCCCGAGCGATCGGGCGGGGGATCTGTGGTTTTCGGGCAAGCGCGAGTGTTGGGGAGCGTCGGGAATGCGCGGATCGGCGGGCTCGGAGGAGGGGGCGCGCCGGCGCTCGGAAGATTCTCGTCGGCAGCTCTTGACGGGTGACCCGCGTCACGCTTTCATATATAACTAATCAATCAGTCAACAAAGGAGTCAACATGCGGACGAAGGCGATCTCCCTGGTCTCGACCGGGGCACTGCTGCTCACGCTGACCGCGTGTGGCGGCAGCGGCGAGAAGTCGGACTCGGTCACCGTCACGATGTGGGGCGGCCAAGCTCAGGACGCGCACGTCAAGTCGTACTTCACCCCGTGGGCGAAGAAGGCCGGAGTCACCATCCGACAGGACTCGCCGACCGACTACGCCAAGCTCGCCGCCCAGGTGAACTCTGGAAAGGTCAGCTGGGGCCTCGCCGAGGTCGAGCCCAACTTCGCGAAGAGCGCCTGCGACGACGGCAAGTTGGAGAAGCTCCCTGCCCGGGTGATCGACGCCGCGAAGAAGGCGGAGATCGACCCCGCCCAGATGAACGACTGCGCCATTCCGATCCTCCAGTACACCTTCAGCATCGCCTACAACACCGACACCTTCGCCAAGTCGCACCCCACGACCTGGGCCGAGTTCTTCGACACCAAGGCGTTCCCCGGCAAACGCGGATTCTGGAAGTACGTCACCGGCGGCATCTTCGAGGCAGCGCTGCTGGCTGACGGCGTGGCCCCCGCCGACCTCTACCCGCTCGACCTCGACCGCGCGTTCCGCAAGCTGGACACGATCAAGAAGGACATCGTCTGGTACGACACCGGCGATCAGCAGGTCCAGCTGGCCGCCAGCGGCGAGGCCCCGTTGGTCCAGGCCTGGAACGGTCGCATCACCCAGGCGGCCAAGGCCGGCGAGCCGGTCGCCAACGAGTACGGCCAGAACCTGGTCTCCTACGACCAGATCGTGATCCCCAAGGGCTATGCCAACGCCAAGCTTGCCGAGGACTGGATGGTCTGGTTCCTCGAGAACCCGCAGGCCCAGGCCGACGACGTCGCAGCCTCCGGCTACGGTCCGGCCTCTCCCCAGGCCGTCTCCCTCGTCCCCGAGGACGTCCAGAAGGACATTGCCGGCGGCGCCGCCGTCGATGACCAGTCCGCCGCGCTGATCGACTACGGCTACTGGGCGAAGAACTATGACGAGGTCACCAAGCGATTCAACACGTGGATCGCCAAGTGAGTCTCGCACCGACGACGGCGCAGGGAGGGGCCGGGCGACGAGTCGCCCGCCCCTCCCGGCTCCGGGCCTACTTCAAGGTTGACGGCTGGGGCCTGCTCATCCTGCCGCTGCTGGTGTTCCTGGCCGTCATCTTCGTGGGCCCCTTGTGCCTGCTGATTGCCAAGAGCTTCACCGATCCCACCGTGGGCCTGGACAACTACCGCGAGATCTTCGCGGAGTCGCTCTACCTCAAGATCCTCGGCAACACCTTCGTCATCGCGCTGAGCGTGACCGTGGTGACGCTTCTGCTGGCCTATCCCTACGCGTACCTGATGACGCTGGCCACGCCGGTGTGGCGCAACATCCTCATGCTCCTGGTCCTGGTCCCGTTCTGGACCAGCGTCCTCGTGCGCAGTTTCGCGCTGGTCCTGCTCCTGCGTGACACCGGCGTACTCAACACCATTGCCCACGATGTCGGACTCATCAACGAGCCGCTCTCGATCATGCGAACGATGAAGGGCGTCATCTTCGGCATGGTCCAGGTCGCACTGCCCTTCGCCGTCCTGCCCATCTACGCGACGATGCGCAACATCGACACCCGACTCACGCAGGCGGCTCAGGGCCTCGGCGACCGGCCGTCCGGCGCCTTCTGGCGAGTCTTCGTCCCGCTGAGCATGCCGGGCGTCGCGGCCGGCGTACTCCTGACCTTCATCCAGGCGCTGGGCTACTACATCACCCCCGCCATGCTGGGCGGACCCAAGAACACGATGATCGGCGAGTTGATCGTGCAGCAGGTCAGCACGGTGCTCCAGTTCGGCTTCGCCGCCGCTCTCGCCGTGCTCCTCCTCAGCACGACCTTCGTGCTCCTGGCTGTTGCCGGCCGCTTCATGAACCTCGAGCGAATGTTGATGGGACGGTCATGACGCGCATCCTCACCCGCACCGGGCTGATCCTGCTGGC
>JASLDK010000343.1 GCA_030145945.1 Nocardioides sp. | reverse complement strand
GGCGTTCACCAAGGACGCGGCCATCGAGGCGATCGACGCCGAGATGCCGCTGATCGTGGTCATCACCGAGGGTGTGCCGGTCCAGGACACCGCCGAAGTGTGGTCCTACCTCCAGGGCAAGAACACCCGGATGATCGGCCCCAACTGCCCCGGCATCATCACGCCGGGCGAGTCGTTGGCCGGCATCACCCCGCACACCATCGCGGGCAAGGGCCCGGTCGGTCTCGTGTCCAAGTCGGGCACCTTGACCTACCAGATGATGTACGAGCTGCGTGACTTCGGCTTCTCGACCGCCATCGGCATCGGCGGCGACCCGATCATCGGCACCACGCACATCGACGCCCTCCAGGCCTTCGAGGACGACCCGGAGACCAAGCTCATCGTGATGATCGGTGAGATCGGCGGCGACGCCGAGGAGCGGGCCGCGGCCTACATCAAGGACAACATCACCAAGCCGGTCGTCGGCTACGTCGCGGGCTTCACCGCCCCCGAGGGCAAGACGATGGGTCACGCCGGCGCGATCATCTCCGGCTCCGCCGGCACCGCGTCCGCCAAGCAGGAGGCCCTCGAGGCCGTCGGCGTCAAGGTCGGCAAGACGCCGTCCGCGACCGCTGCTCTCGCGCGGGAGATCCTGCAGTCCCTGTGAGACTCGGCATCTGAACGCAACGAGGCCCGCTCTCCCGACAGGGAGGGCGGGCCTCGTCGTACGTCGGGGCACCGCGCTGATCAGCAGCCCTTGTCGGTGAACACGCACATGTCGGCGATGACAGCGGCTGCGTCGTCGGCCATGCCGGACGCGGTGGTGGCGATGTCGCCCTCGGGATCGGAGGCGCCGCCCTCGTTGCCACCGGAGATCACGAGCAGCGCTCTGCCGATCCGGACCACGTACGTGACGTCGATCCCGGGTGCCGGGGCGCCGTCGAAGGTGCTCCAGGTGCCGAGTACCCACGACTCGTCGCCGAGATCGCCCGTCCGCACGGAGTGGTGGTGGGCGAAGCCGTCCGGGCCGGGCTGCTCGTCGGGGCAGTCGCGGAAGGCCGTGACGAGCGGGGTAGCGGCCGCATCGGCGTCCTCCTCGGTCGCATACGTCGACAGCTGGCGGCTGCGCCCGTCCTCAGGTGCGCTCCAGGTGGCGACCATTCGGTCAATCGGAGCCGGACGATCCGGGACGTCGTGTCCGCAGACCGTGAAGGTGAAGGCAGGCAGGTCCCGGCTGGGGCCTTCGGCTGTCATGCCACCGGCGGGCTCCGGGTCGGGCCAGCCGCTGTTGAGAGGGAACCCGTCGGGGATCGTCGTCACGGCGTCCGGGGCACCGGACGTGACGGTGTCGCCCGGCGTCGGGCTCGCCGTCGACGTCGGGACGGCGGGGAGCAGCCGCTCGGCGGCGACCGGCAGCATCCGCGTCATGGGGGTGCCGCCGTCCTCAGGGAGGAAGTTGTAGTCCGTCCCAACGATGGTGAGTCCGACCACGGCGATCCGGTTGCCCTGGACGACCAGGCCGGTCTCGTTGATGAAACTGCTTTCGCGCGACGGGTCGTATTCCTTCGGCGCAGGACCCCAGTTGAGGTCGTAGATGACGCCCTCGCCCGTCGGCAGCTTGTCCGGCTTCGGGTCGACCCATGCCTGCTCGTAGTCGCTGAGTCGAGTCGCGCAGGTCCTGATCCATTCATTCCAGGTGTCGTAGGCCGCCTTGGCCGTCGCATGGTCGGGGAACTCGGCGATCATCTCGCCCATGCCGTCCTTGGCTGGTGCCACCAAGTCGCTGGCCTCCTCCGGAGGGTGGCTGGCGAACGACCGGATGTAGCTCGCAGTTGCGCCTAGCGAACGGGCGGTGCCCCGTTCGCAGACGTGGTCGAATCCCCCCGCATCACCGTCGGAGGTCGCATACTCGTGGAAGGCGCCCGAGGACCCGGGCTCGTACTGGGTGTCCTCGCCGCGCAGCAGGTTCTGTTCACCCAGGGACTTGCTCGACGCCGGGTCCTTCGTCACCAGATCCTTGTCGGGGTCGCTGGAATGGCCGGTCAGCGCGAGGATCGGGACGGTGACGGCAGCCACTGCAACAGCGGCGGCACCAGCCACGAGCACCTGTCGGCGGCGCCGGATCCGGTCACCCCGTCGGCGTACGTCCGCAGCCGAGAGCGGCATGTCTCCTCCAACCTGACGCATCTCGGCTCCGAAGCGGGTCAGGTCGTCGATCGGGTCGTGATCAGACATGGGTGGCTCCTCCCGCGAGTCCGGTCTCGTCGGCCAACAACGCCGCGAGTGCCGTGCGTCCCCGGCTGAGCCGGGCCTTGATGGTTCCTTCGGGTACGCCGACCTCGGCAGCGACCTGCTGCACGGGAAGGTCGGCGATGTGGTGCAGCACCAGCGCCTGGCGCTGCGCTTCAGGCAGTTGCCGCAGCGCCGCGACCAGTGCCACGTGCGCCTCGTCGACCGCAGGGACGACGGCGGTTCCGGACTGTTGCAGGGCGCGGTCAGGGGAGCGTTCGCCCCGTTTGCGTCGGCGCCAGCGGCTCACGGCCAGCCGGTAGGCCGTCGTACGCACCCACGCCTCGGGGTGCTCGGCCCGGTCCAGCTTGCGACGATGCGCCCAGGCCCGCGCGAACGCCTCCTGCGTGCACTCGGTCGCCTCGTCGTAGTCGCCGATCATGGCGTAGACCTGCCCGGTCACCCGGCGGAACGAGGCCGTGTAGAACTCGTCGAACTCACTGGCTTCCACGCCGACCTCCTCCCGCATCCTCGTGGCCAGCAGTGTTGCTGGCTGTCGGGATGGATACGCCGCAGCGCGCCGCGCGGTTGCACGGTGGGATCGGAAAGTTCTCAGTCGGGCTGATGTTGCGGACGAGTGGGCAGCTGAATCCGCTGGTTCGCTGGGTGGTCGATGCCCTCAAGCCATCGGCAGGCGGTCGGTACCACTTCAACCGGCAGCTACGAGGGACGTCAGCGGTGGGCCCGGGCCGCGGTCGACCTGCTCGTGGCTTCACCGGTCACAACCGTGCAGGGCGCACGACTGTGACACTCGATCGCGACCGAAAGGCGTCACAACCATGCTCGCAGCACGGTTGTTGTCGACCAGGAGGCGCCCGGCCAGCGGATGTGGCGGCCGATCGCCCGCTGCGAGGTTATCGGCAGCATCTGGTTGAACCTGCTTGAAGCACGCGCCGCCGATAACCCGTTTGCACCTCGCAAGCCGACTACGAGGCTGTGCTGACGCCGGACCTCCCTCGTAACCGCCGGTTGAACCTGTACCGCCCAGCCACCCGCAGCCTGCCGGCACCAGCCACCCGCCGAACCAGCCGATCCAGAAGGCCCAAGCCCCCCGGCAGCCGGAAGGTTTCAGCCGGCTTGGTACGGCGCCGCCTTCGCCAGTCGCTCCAGGGCGCGCTGGCTGAGTGCGACGAAGTCGGAATCGGCGATCCGTGCCTTGGGGGCCGCGACATAGACCAGGACGGAGACGGCGGTGCCCTGGCGCAGGGCGGCCACGTCGTACTCGACCGTCTTGTCGCCCGGCAGGGCCGACGTCAGGTGCCACACCGACAGCGCCTGAGGCCCGGTGCCGGTGGTGAGGAGTTCCTTCACCTCCGTGCCGGCCGTCGCGTCGCTCTCGGGGCAGGCGGCGACCTGGTCACGGAACTGCGTGATGAACGCCTTCGCGGACTTCGCGGGCAGGGCGCCGACGGTCTGGGTGAGCCCGACCTCGGCGGGCAGGGCGGCGCCGCTCAGGACGAACGTCCGGTTCTCGTTGCCCTGGAACGCGACCTTGTCGAACGAGCCGAAGAGGTGCGCTGTCTGACACCCCGGTGCACCCGCGTCCACCCGGTCCTCGGTCAGTTTCGCGGCTGGAGTACCGACCCAGGGCCCGGGATCCGGGACGATCGGGGGCAGGTCGAGCTCCGAGATCATCGCGGGCACCTTGCCGGTGGGGTACGGCGAGCGCGGCGTGATCGTCGGCTTCGGCGTGCCGCAGGCCCCGGCGTCGGGCAGCGCGCAGATCCGGCTCACCGACGTCGCCAGCAACTGGGCCAGCCCTGCGGGCTTCACCCGACCGACAGGAGCCTTCGTGGACAGCGAGGTCACGGTGGTGAAGACACCGGTGCGCGCCACGCCGACGACATACGTCGTGAGGTCGACGCGCGAACGCATCACGAACAGCGTCGCCTGGTCGCCCGCTCCCGCCACGTCGGAGGTGCTGACGAGCTGGATCCGCGGGACCGCGGCCGTGTCGTCGGCGGCGGAGTCGGCCGGCGCCGGACAGGTGGAGAACCAGCGTCGCGTCTGACGGAAGGTGCGGATCGCGCGCTTCTCCGACGAGGATGCTTCGGCGACCTGGGTCAGTGACCGCGGTGCCTTCGGCTTGGCGGTGTCCATGAAGGTGCGCACCCATGCGGCGGTGCCCTGCGGGTCGGCGTACCGGGTCGTCTGGCAGGGGAGGACCAGACCGTTGCCGGTGGAGTTGTCGGAGGTCGTGCCCTGCTGCCAGGCCTTGCCCGCGAGCGCGGGCTGGAGGGCGGTGAGGGGCAGCAGTGTCGTGTCGGGCAGCGGGTTGATCGGCGTACCGCTGGGTCCGCTGCTCTGCGCCGACGGCGCGGGCGCTCGGTCCAGGGTGGGGCGTACGCCGGTCGCGTCGGAGGCGACTGCGCCGCCGGCGACGAGCGCGGCCACGGCTGCGGTCCCGCCGATGATGGTGTGGGCCCGGCGCCGGGCCCCGCCGGCGCGACGGATGATCGTGACCCGCGGCCAGGCCACGTCCTCGGTCGCAGCTCCCAGCGCGTTGAGCGCCAGCGGGATCGCCGAGGTCGGGATCGACAGCGCCGTCGCGAACTGGGCGGCGCCCTGCTGGAGCTCGCGTTCGGCGTTCTCCAGCGGCAGAGCGATCTCGTGTGCCATCTCCGCCATCGTGACCGCCGCGAGCTGGGTCAGCAGCAGCGCTTTGCGCTGGGTGACGGACAGCGCGGCGAGAGCGTCGAGCGTGCGCCGGGTCTCCTCGTCGAGATCCTGCTTGCGATGCCACACCTTCGCGGTGCTCCGTCGCAGCGCCCTGCGCCAGGCGTTGGGACGAACGACGGTCTCCGGGTCGGCGTACCGGGTCGTCTTGCGCCAGTGGTGCCAGGCGACGACGAAGGCCTCGCGGACGGCACTGCGGGCGACGGCGAGGTCACCGGTCAGGGCGAAGGTCTGCAGCAGGAGCCGGTTGCGGGCGTCCTTGTAGAACGCGTCGAATGAGTCGACGAGGTCCGCGTGGCTCACATAGGCGGACTCGGTCCGTTCGGTGTGGGGAGTCGTCCGGTCGTCCGTGGTCATGGCCGGACAACCGTACGCCGACAGCGGTTGTCGGCCCCAACCGACTCGATGCTCGGTCCGGATCCGGGCCCCTGCGGCGTGGCGGTGCGAACCGGGGTGCCCGGCGCGTGAAGATGGTCGGACCATGACCTCGCTGCAGAGCCCACCGGCACGCCGGACCGGAACCGGACGCTCCGGAACCGATGCCGACCTGCGCACCCGGCTCGCCACGACCCGGCCACTCGTGCCGACCGCCAGCATCGGCGGCGTCATCGCCGCTGGAGCACCGCTGCTCGTGTGCCTCGCCGCCGCGGTCGTCGGCTGGTTCCTCACCGACGCCGGGGGCGAGGGCGCCCCCTCGGGTGCGCTGCGGGTCGGCGCCCACGGTTGGTTGCTGGCACACGGTTCGGGCGTCGGCATCGAGGGCGTGCGGATCACCGCGATGCCGCTCGGGCTCACCCTGCTCTGCGCGTGGGCGACCTGGCGGGTCGGTCACCGCGTGGGCGAGTCGATCTCCGGACATGGCCCCGACGCCGACCGGATCGGCGACGGCGCCCGCGACCTGACCGTGCCCTACGCCGCTGGCCTGTTCACCACCGGTTATGCCGTGGTCGGCGTCATGACGGCCTCGATCGCTGCGACGCCGACGACCGCCCCCGATCCGACACGGGTGGTGCTCTGGTCGATCTTGCTCGGTCTCGGCGTGGGCGGACCTGCGATCGCCTTCGGCTCGGGACGAGCCGCGATCTGGTTGCCCGTGGTGCCGCAGGGCGTGCGGGACACCGTGCTCGTCGCGCGGCGCATCGTCGTGCGCTGGGTCCTGGTCAGCCTGGTCGCCCTGCTGGCGGCACTGGTCCTCGACTTCTCGACCGCCGCCAACGTCGTCTCCCAGTTGCACGCCGACGCCGGCGGCGTGCTGATGATCGTCGCGCTGAGCCTCCTGCTCCTGCCCAACGCGCTGCTGTTCTCCAGTGCCTATCTGCTCGGACCGGGCTTCACCGTCGGGGCAGGCACCACGGTCAGCACCACCACCGTCATCCTCGGCCCACTGCCGATGTTCCCGCTGCTCGCCGCGCTTCCTGACCAGGGTGCCCAGTCGTGGTGGACCGACTGGTTGATGCTCGCCCCGGTGCTGCTGGCCGGGCTCGTCGCCGGTCAGGTCCAACGCGATCGTCCCGTGCTCGCCTGGGACCAGGCCGCCATCCGCGGGTGCGCCGGCGGCATCGGCGCAGCCGTCGCCGTGACCGTCCTGACCTCCTTCGCCGGCGGCGCGGTCGGACCTGGCCGGATGCAGGACGTCGGGCCCTACACCTTCGACGTCCTGCTGCACTCGATCACCTCCTTCGGCGTCGGCGGCGTGCTCGGTGCCCTCCTCGTGTGCTGGTGGCAGCGCGACACCGATTCGCGGGTACGCCGTGGTCTGCGGACCATGCGCGACCGGTTGCCGCGACGCTCCTGAACTCCACTCCTTTGGCCGACCGGCCCTAGAATCCGGCCGTGCCCGCTCGCCCCCGCCTCGTCGTCCTCGTGTCCGGCTCGGGCACCAACCTGCAGGCGTTGCTCGACGCATGCGCGGATCCGGCGTACGGCGCCCGCGTGGTCGCCGTTGGCGCGGACCGCGACGGCATCGAGGGCCTGGCGCGCGCCGAGCGGGCCGGCGTACCGACCTTCGTGGCGAAGGTCTCGGACTACAACAGTCGCGACTACTGGGACCGGATGCTGGCGGAGAAGGTCGCTGCCTTCGATCCCGACCTCGTCGTGCTTGCCGGCTTCATGAAGCTCGTCGGCGACAACTTCCTCGCCAAGTTCGGTGGCGTCACCGTCAACACCCACCCGGCGCTGTCGCCGTCGTTCCCCGGGATGCACGGCCCGGCCGACGCCCTCGACTACGGAGTGAAGGTGACCGGAGCGACCCTCTTCGTCGTCGATGCCGGCGTCGACACCGGCGCGATCGTCGCCCAGACCGTCGTACCCGTGGAGGACGACGACACCGTCGAGACGCTGCACGAACGGATCAAGGTGGCCGAGCGGGCGATGCTCGTCGACTCGGTTGGCCGGATGGCGCGCGAGGGCTTCACCGTCGAGGGTCGGCGAGTTCGCCTCGGCGGCTGACACCGCCGTAGAATCGGCGCCAACACGACTGGCGCGGGTGGGCAACCACCGGGGAGTGACGAGTCGGCATCGACCGCCTGGGTGCCCTCATCGAGAACACCGACCGATGAGGAGCCCCTCGATGCCCGTCACGCCCGACAACCCCGAGATCGGCGCAGTCAAGATCAAGCGCGCGCTGGTCAGCGTCTTCGACAAGACCGGTCTCGACGACCTGGTCAAGGGCCTCGCCGCCGCCGGTGTCGAGCTCGTGTCCACCGGTGGCTCGGCCGCGCTCATCGAGTCGCTGGGCCTGCCCGTCACCAAGGTCGAGGATCTCACCGGATTCCCCGAGTGCCTCGACGGACGCGTGAAGACCCTGCATCCGCGGGTCCACGCCGGCATCCTCGCCGACCGCCGCCTGCCCGACCACGTCGCGCAGCTCGAGGAGCTCGAGGTCGCGCCCTTCGACCTCGTCGTGGTCAACCTCTACCCGTTCGCGGCGACCGTCGCCTCCGGCGCGAGCATCGACGACTGCATCGAGAAGATCGACATCGGCGGCCCCTCCATGGTCCGCGCCGCCGCCAAGAACCACCCCTCCGTCGCGATCGTCACCGACGGAGCCGACTATGCCGCCGCGCTCGCCGCCGCACAGGGCGAGGGCTTCACCTACGAGGAGCGCAAGGCGCTCGCCGCGAAGGCATTCGTCCACACCGCGACGTACGACGTCCAGGTCGCCTCCTGGATGGGCTCGGTCCTCACCGACACCTCCGAGGGCACCGGCTTCCCGGCCTGGGTCGGCGGCACCTACGACAAGTCCGCAGTTCTCCGTTATGGCGAGAACCCGCACCAGAAGGCCGCTCTCTACCTCAACGGCTTCGGCCCCGCCGGCCTTGCGCGCGCCCAGCAGTTGCACGGCAAGGAGATGTCCTACAACAACTACGTCGACACTGACGCCGCCCGCCGCGCGGCCCACGACCACGGTGACCAGCCGACGGTCGCGATCATCAAGCACGCCAACCCGTGCGGCATTGCCGTCGGCGCCGACATCGCCGAGGCGCACCGTCGGGCTCACGAGTGCGACCCCGTCTCCGCCTTCGGCGGCGTGATCGCCACCAACGCCCCCGTCTCCGTCGAGATGGCCCAGCAGGTCGCCGAGATCTTCACCGAGGTCATCGTCGCTCCGGCGTACGACGACGGCGCGGTCGAGGTGCTCCAGGCCAAGAAGAACATCCGGATCCTCGTCGCCGAGCCGTTGGCGACCGGTGGCGTCGAGACCCGCCCGATCAGCGGCGGACTGCTCATGCAGCAGGTCGACCAGTTCCAGGCCGAGGGCGATGACCCCGACAACTGGACCCTGGCCACGGGCGAAGCGGCTGACGAGGCCACCATCGCCGACCTCGCCTTCGCCTGGCGCTCAGTCCGTGCCGCCAAGTCCAACGCGATCCTGCTGGCCCGCGACGGCGGAGCGGTCGGCATCGGCATGGGCCAGGTCAACCGGGTCGACTCCTGCAAGCTCGCCGTCGAGCGCGCCAACACCCTCCTGACCGAAGGAGAGCGGGCGCTGCGCCGATCTGAGGGCTCCGTCGCCGCGTCCGACGCCTTCTTCCCCTTCGCCGACGGCCCGCAGATCCTGATCGACGCCGGCGTCAAGGCCATCGTCCAGCCCGGCGGATCGGTCCGCGACGAGGAGACCATCGCCGCCTGCAAGGCGGCCGGGGTCACGATGTACTTCACCGGCACCCGCCACTTCTTCCACTGAGTTGATGCGAGGATCACGAACTGTGACTGCACGAAAGCTCGACGGCAACGCGACCGCCGCCGCCATCAAGGACGAGCTCCGGGTTCGCATCGACCGATTGCGCGAGCAGGGGATCACGCCAGGTCTGGGCACGGTGCTCGTCGGCGACGACCCCGGGTCGCGGTGGTACGTCGGCGGCAAGCACAAGGACTGTGCCGAGGTCGGGATCGCATCGATCCGGGTCGACCTGCCGGAAGTGGCCACCCAGGAGGAGATCGAGGAGGCCGTTGCCGGCCTCAACGCAGACCCGGCCTGCACCGGCTACATCGTCCAGCTCCCGCTGCCGCGCGGGCGCGACGAGAACCGCGTTCTCGGGCTCATCGACCCCGCCAAGGACGCCGACGGCCTGCACCCGACCAACCTCGGCTGGTTGGTGCTCGGCAACGAAGCGCCACTGCCGTGCACGCCGTACGGCATCGTCGAACTGCTCCGCCGCCACGACGTCCCGATCGCCGGCGCCGAGGTCGTCGTGGTCGGTCGCGGCATCACCGTGGGACGCCCGCTGGGGCTGCTGCTGACCCGCCGCTCCGAGAACGCAACGGTCACCCTGTGCCACACCGGCACCGTCGACCTCGCCGCCCACGTGCGCAAGGCCGACATCGTCGTCGCCGCGGCGGGCGTGCCCGGCATCGTCACCGGAGACATGGTCAAGCCCGGCGCAGCGGTCCTCGACGTCGGTGTCAGCCGGGTCGACGGCAAGATCGCCGGCGACGTCGCCGACGACGTGTGGGAGACGGCCGGCTGGGTCTCACCCAACCCGGGTGGCGTGGGACCCATGACGCGCGCGATGCTGTTGGCCAACGTGGTCGCCATGGCTGAGAAGCAGGCAGGGCTCACCGGGAAGGCAGTGCGCTGAACGACGAGATCCCCGACGAGATCGAGCCGGCTGAGCAGGACGAGCCGGCCGAGGAGGAGGGGCGTCGCTACCCGTCGACCATCGGCGGTCTGGGCTACATCGGCGCGATGCTGGTCTTCGGCACCGGGCTCGTGGTCGCGGCTGCCGCCGACTGGCGGATCGGCCTGCGCATCATGTCCGGGGCGCTGCTCGTCGCCGCACTCCTGCGGCTGGTGCTGCCCGAGAAGGACGCCGGGATGCTCGCCGTACGCCATCGGCTCTTCGACGTGGCGATCCTCGCCGGCGTCGCCGTCGGACTGATCCTGCTCGCGGGATACATCCCCGACCAGGTCTAGGCACGAACGACAGGACCCGCCCGGCGGTCGCCGGGCGGGTCCTGTGTCGCTAGGCCGTGCTGGATCAGATGAGACCCAGCTCGGTGACCGCAGCCTTCTCGTCGGCGAGCTCGGCCACGGAGGCGTCGATCTTGCCGCGCGAGAAGTCGTCGATCTCAAGACCCTGGACGATCTCCCAGTCGCCACCGGAGGTGGTGACGGGGAAGGAGGAGACCAGGCCTTCGGGGACGCCGTAGGAGCCGTCGGAGACGACAGCCATCGAGACCCAGTCGCCGGCAGGGGTGCCGTTCAGCCAGTCGCGGGCGGCGTCGCAGGTCGCGGACGCGGCGGAGGCGGCCGAGGAGGCGCCCCGGGCGTCGATGATCGCGGCGCCACGCTTGGCGACGGTCGGGATGAAGGTGTCGGCGATCCACCCCTGGTCGTTCACGACCTCGGCGGCGTTCTTGCCGGCGATCTCGGCGTGGAAGATGTCGGGGTACTGGGTGGCCGAGTGGTTGCCCCAGATCGTGATCTTCTTGATGTCGGTGACGGCCGAGCCGGTCTTGGCGGCGAGCTGCGAGATCGCGCGGTTGTGGTCGAGGCGGGTCAGCGCCGAGAACCGTTCCTTGGGGATGTCGGGGGCGTTGCTCGCGGCGATCAGCGCGTTGGTGTTGGCCGGGTTGCCGGTGACACCGATGCGGACGTCGTCGGCGGCGACCGCGTTGAGGGCCTTGCCCTGCGCGGTGAAGATCGCGCCGTTGGCGGAGAGCAGGTCGCCGCGCTCCATGCCGGGGCCGCGCGGGCGCGCGCCGACGAGGAGGGCGAGGTTGACGCCGTCGAAGATCTTCTCCGGGTCGGAGCCGATCTGCACGCCGGCGAGGTTCGGGAAGGCGCAGTCATCGAGCTCCATGACGACGCCCTCGAGCGCCTTCAGGGCGGGCTCGATCTCGAGCAGACGCAGCTCGACGGGACGGTCGCCGGCGATGGCGCCGCTGGCGATGCGGAAGAGAAGGCTGTAGCCGATCTGGCCGGCAGCGCCGGTGACGGCGACCTTGAGCGGGGTGGTGCTCACGACGAAACTCCTTCAACGAACTCAGGGTGGACTGTTGTCGAAACTAGCAGCGCCGGCTCCGTCGCGGGGAGGCGGGCGGACCCGCGAGACAGGGGCTGCGACGATGGCGCCATGCCGCCTCGTCGCCGTTCCCCTGTTCGTACGGCGATCGCGGTCGCCGTACTGGTTCCGGGCTGGGGCTTCAGTGGCTGCGGGTCGGCAGCAGCGCCCAGCCCGACCTCAGGTGTCGACGGCCTGGTGATTCCCACTCCGGATCCCGCACCGTCCGACTTCGTCGACGTCGTCGACAACCCGTGGTTCCCGCTGCAGGTCGGTTCACGTCGTTCGTACGTCGATCTGCGCACCCTCACGCCCGCCTTCGTCGTCACGGTCGAGGAGGGCCCCGAGATCGCGGGCATCGCCACGACCACCGCTGTCCGCGCGGACGCCACCGGGGCGATCGTGCGCGACCACTTCGCCCAGGACCGGGCCGGCAACATGTGGTGGTTCGGGCACGAGGAACCGGCCGTTCCCGGCGCCACCTGGCGAGCGGGGGAGAGCAGCGCGCAGGCGGGACTCTTCATGCCTGCGCACCCGCGCTTCGGCGACGGCTTCCGGACTGCCCTGGCGCCCGGCCTCGACGAGGTCGCCACCGTGGGCCGGAGAGGGCAGGAGATCGCGGTGCCGCTCTCGACGTACACCGACACCATCGAGATCGACGTCGTCGACGACGGCCTCACCCGCCAGGACGTCTTCGCCAAGGGCGTCGGCCTGATCCAGAGCAACACAACGGGCCTCGCCGAATTCGACGAGGCCCGTTGAGGGATTGGTCTTGCCGCCAGTCAAGATCGACTGGCGCCGACGTCAACTGCGTGCGCGCTCGCGCCAGTTAAGGCTGCGGGGGGCGGACCTGGGTCTGCTCGCCACCGGGGGCCGGGGGAGCCCAGCCGCCCTGCTGCCCCAGGTCGGTGCTCTGCGGGGGTGTCGGCTGCGACTGCTGCTGGGCTGGGATCCACTGCTGGGCGGCGGGGTCCCACTGCCATCCGTCCTGGATGATCGGCTGCTGCGCCTGCGCCTGCTGGGCCTGCGCCTGCGGGTCGACGTGCTGGCCGTACTGGTGCTGCCCGACCTGCTGGCCGTACTGCTGCTGGGCCGGCTGACCGAACTGCTGCTGGTTCCACTGCTGCGAGAAGCCCGGGTCGGAGGAGCCCCCGGCGCCGAAGTTGAGGCCGGAGCCTGCGACGGGGTCCTTGTCCCGGCCGAAGGTCAGCGGATAGAGCACACCGGCGATGGCGGCGCCGACCAGCGGGGCGACGATGAACAGCCACAGGTCCTGGATCGCGTCGCTGCCGGAGAAGAACGCGACGCCGATGGAGCGTGCCGGGTTGACCGAGGTGCCAGTCAGGGGGATGGCCACGAAGTGGATCGCAGCGAGCGCGAGGCCGATGGCGAGCGGCGCCTGGGCGGCGATCGCGCGGTTGCGCTCGTCGGTCACGGAGAGGATGACGAGCAGGAAGATGAACGTCAGCACGATCTCGACCAGCAGTGCGCCGCCGACCTGGGTGCCGCTGTAGTCGCCGAAGCTGTTGTTGCCGAGGGAGTCGCCGAACGCCCAACCGTTGTCGGTGGCGAGGATGGTGAGCGCGAGGACGAGGCCGCCGAGCAGGGCGCCGGCGGTCTGCGCTGCGGCGTACAGGCCGGTGTCCTTCCACGAGATCCGGCCGGCGAGGGCGGCACCGAGGGACACCGCGGGGTTGAAGTGTCCGCCCGAAATCCGTCCGAAGGCGTAGACCATCATCACGATGGCGATGCCGAACGCCAGGCCGGTCGCGGCGACGTCGGCGCCGGTCGTCACGGCTGCACCGCAGCCGATGAAGACCAGGACGAACGTGCCGAGACCCTCGGCGAGGAGTTTCTGGACCAGGGTGGGGGGTGTGGACTCGTCCACTGCTGCATCAGTCATGGGATGGACCTTCTCCTCCGTGGGGCTGGCGAAAACCACCGGTTACAAGATTCACCCTAGTCATTACTGTGACCACGGACGGGGACGTATGGCCCCGCATCAGGTATCTTGACGTCAAGAATCCCACCCACGGCCCAGGAGCGACGCCCGGACATGTCGAGCATCATCTACACCCACACCGACGAGGCGCCGCTGCTGGCGACGTACTCCTTCCTGCCGATCGTCGAGGCCTTCGCCGCCAAGGCCGGCGTCGCGTTCGAGACCCGCGACATCTCCGTCGCGGCGCGCATCCTGGCCCAGTTCGGCCTCGCCGACGACGCGCTGAGCGAGCTCGGTGAGCTCGCCAAGACGCCTGATGCCAACATCATCAAGCTGCCCAACATCTCCGCCTCCATCCCGCAGCTCAAGGCCGCGATCAAGGAGCTGCAGGAGCAGGGCTTCGCCGTCCCGGACTACCCCGAGGCGTCGACGACCGAGGAGGAGAAGGAGACCCGGGCCAAGTACGACAAGGTCAAGGGCTCCGCCGTCAACCCGGTCCTGCGTGAGGGCAACTCCGACCGCCGCGCGCCCGCGTCGGTGAAGAACTACGCCAAGACCCACCCGCACACCAACAAGCCCTTCGCCGAGGGCTCGAAGACCAACGTCGCCACCATGGGCGAGCACGACTTCGCGAGCAACGAGAAGTCCGTGACCCTGGCCCAGGACGATGTGCTGTCGATCGTCCTCGAGACCGCCGCCGGCGAGAGCGTCGTCCTCAAGGACGGCCTCAAGGTCCTCGCCGGCGAGATCATCGACGCCACCCGCATGGACGTCGCGCACCTCCAGGCCTTCCTCAAGAACGCCATCGCTGAGGCCCGGGCCCAGGACGTGCTGTTCTCGGTCCACCTCAAGGCGACGATGATGAAGGTCTCCGACCCGATCATCTTCGGCCACGTCGTGAAGGCCTTCTTCTCCGACGTCTTCGCTCAGTACGGCGACCAGCTGGCTGCTGCCGGCCTCTCGGCCAACGACGGCCTCGGCGCGATCCTCGCCGGCCTCGACAAGCTCGACAACGGTGCGGAGATCAAGGCGGCCTTCGACGCTGCTCTGGCTGCTGGCCCGCGTCTGTCCTACGTGAACTCCGACAAGGGCATCACCAACCTGCACGTCCCCTCCGACGTCGTCCTCGCCGCCGTCGACACCCCACAGGCGACCACCGTTGCGGACCAGGGCGGGCATCGACGCGTCGACGATGACGTCGGAGGGGACGTGCAGGTTGGTGATGCCCTTGTCGGAGTTCACGTAGGACAGACGCGGGCCAGCAGCCAGAGCAGC
>JASLDK010000096.1 GCA_030145945.1 Nocardioides sp. | reverse complement strand
CCGCCTGGTAGCAGCCGAGGTAGCCCGCGAACACGCTCGTCGACCATCGTGGAGCAGCCGATCGTGGGCTCCGGGCCTGGCTCTCCGGTCTCGGCCTGGCCGAGACCCCGGCGGATCTCGAGGCGCACGTCGAGCGGTGGTTCGTGCTCGAGGCGCGGCACTACGAGCGCTATCAGCGGCGCGAGCTCACCCACGCTGACCAGCGCCGGGTGCGGATCCGGGAGTTCCTGCCCGGCTGGGACCTTGCCGACGACGACCTCGCCGACGACGTGTTCGCGGGCTACCTCGGCTGCTACCAGGCGGCCTGGCGGGCCTTCAGCGACGCGGCCGCGGCGATCGAGCGGGCGCGCGCCGGCGGGTTGCCGGTCGGCATCCTCACCAACGGCGAGCAGGCCATCCAGACCGAGAAGCTGCGACGCACCGGACTGCTGCGCTCCGACGTGCCCGTCTTCGCGTCGTCATCGCTGCCCGCGGCCAAGCCGGACCCGCGGTCCTATCTCTCCGCGTGCGCGGCGCTGGGAACCGACCCGGCGGACACGCTCATGGTCGGCGACTCGCTGCGCCACGACGTCATCGGCGCCGAGAGGGCCGGGCTCCAGGCCCGGCTGCTCGACCGAGCGGGACGGTACGATGCCCGCCGGGCCGGCGTACGCGTCACGACGGTGCGAACCCTGGCCGAGGTCGCCTGACGTCTCCCGGTCCTCGCCGGGGCCGGTCAGCTGCCGAGCTCGACCGAGCGGTCCCGAGCCGCTTCGAGGGCCGCGAGGAAGGCAGCCCGCACGCCGTGCGCCTCGAGCTGTCGCAGGGCCGCTGCCGTCGTACCTGCCGGCGAAGTGACCTGCTCACGCAGGACCGCGGGGTTCTCGCCGGTCTCCCGGAGCATGGTCGCGGAGCCGAGGAGGGTCTGCACGGCGAGCTCGTGAGCGGTGGCGCGCGGCAGGCCGAGGTGGACGCCGGCCTCGATCATGGCTTCGGCGACGAGGAAGACGTACGCCGGCCCCGAGCCGCTGACCGCCGTGACGGCGTCCTGCTGCTTCTCGGGGACCTGGACCACCCGGCCGACCGAGGCCATCAGGTCCTCGGCCTCGGCGAGGTGGGCCGCGGTGCAGGCGGAGCCGGGCGAGAGCGCGGCCATGCCCTGGTCGACGAGTGCGGGAGTGTTCGGCATGACCCGAACCACCGCGACACCCTCGGGCACGGACGACTCGATGACGCCCGTGGTGATGCCCGCGGCGAGGGAGACCAGCAGCTGACCGGGCTGGAGCGCCGGGGCGAGCTCGGCCAGCACATCGGTCATGTCCTGCGGCTTCACGACCAGCAGAACCGTGTCGGCCGCCGCAGCGGCAGCGACGTCAGCGACCACGCTCACGGCGTGCTTCTCCGCGAGCTCGGCTGCACGCTCGGCGCGCTTCTCGACCACGACGAGCGACTCGACGGGCCTCCCCGAGCGGATGAGGCCGGACAGGATGGTCTCGCCCATGACACCGGCACCGATGAGGGCCGTCCGCTTCTCGCTCACGCTCTGCACTCCCTGTTGGGCCGAAGTCATCGCCCGATCAGCGACGACCAGAAGAATCTCAGGTCCCCGGGGCGATCGGCCAGCCGCCTCGTCAGATGGGCATACCAGTCGGGGCCGAAGGCAACGTGGACCCGGACCTGCTCCCCGTCCGCCAGCAGACGTCGCTGCTCCTGGGGGCGTACGCCGGAGCGCATCTGGAGGTCGTAGGTCGACGGCGCGCGGCCATAGCGACTGGCCAACGCCGCCGTGATCTCCACCAGCCGGGCATCGGGCGTCGCGACCGTCGGATGCCCCTCGCCCGCGAACAGGATCTTGAGACACCGGACGAAGGCGCGGTCGATCTCCGCACGGTCCACGTGCACCACATCTGCCGGTGCGTCGTCGGCGCCCTTCGTCAGGACGACCCGACTGTCCGCATGCGCCAGCGCCCGACAGTCGTCCTGGGTGCGCAGCAGCTGAGCCCGCAGGATCACCCCGACTGCGGGGACCTCTGTCCTCAGATCGGCCAGGATCCTCAGCGTCGCCTCGACGCGGTCGTGGCTGCCGTCGAGGGTGACCGTCGCGCCCACCCGGACCGCGGTGCGCGCGACCTTGCGGGCGTTGTCGAACGCGAACCGCTCACCGTCTGCGAGCCCTGCCCCCAACGCGGCGAGGTCGAGGATCACGTCGGCCCCACGGGCGAGACCGGCGTCGGCGAGACGGTCGATGATCGTCCGGTACGCCGCGACCGCGGCCCGCGCATCCACCTCGGTGTCGGTCGGAGGCCCGAGGTGGTCGACCGTGACCGCGAATCCCTCCTCGTGGAGCGCGCGCACGGTCGTGACGAGGTCGTCGACCTTCTCGCCCGCGACATGGGCCTGCACGGCCGCCGACGTGATCGGAAGCGCCGTGACGAGACCCCGCACCAGGGCCGTGTTGGACACGAACCGCAGGGAGTCCCGAACCGGCTGCATGCCCCAAAACTACGGGGTTTCCGGTGATCCGGTTGTCGTGGGTGCCGGTGGATGCGTGCTCAGGTGCTCGATGGCGAACTCCAGCGACTCGCGCAGATCCGCCTCGCGGTCGGCGTCCGTCGTACAACGTCGGGTGTTGATCTCGAGGACGACCTCACCGGCGAACCCGGACGCGGCGAGATGCTGAAGGAAGGCCGCGGCGCCGACGTCGCCGCGGCCGGGCACGAGGTGTTCGTCCTTGGCCGAGTCGGTGCCGTCGGTGAGGTGGATGTGCCTCAGTCTCGGGCCCAGTCGCTGGGCCATCGCGATCGGATCATCGTGGGCGATCGCCGCGTGGGACAGGTCGATGGTGGTGTTGGCGTAGGGCTCGCCGGAGGGATCCCAGCCGGGGAGATACATCTCCAGACGGCGGCGGGACGCACGCCACGGATACATGTTCTCGACGGCGAAAGCGATCCCGGAGGACTCCTCCAGCGCGGCGATCCCGTTGACGAAGTCGCGGGCGTACTCCTTCTGCCAGCGGAAGGGCGGATGGACGACGACCACCTCCGCCCCGACCTCGTGGGCCATCTGCGCGGAGCGTTCGAGCTTCCCCCACGGTTCGACGCCCCACACCGCCTGGGTGAACAACAGGCAGGGCGCGTGGATCGCACTGATCGGGATCTCGTGGTGCTCCGACAACTGCCGCACTGCAGCGGGATCCTGCGACAACGCGTCGATGCCGACCATCACCTCGACGGCCTCGTAGCCGACGCGCGCCGCCCACGAGAACGCGTGCGCGGTCGACTCGGGATAGACCGAGCTCGTGGAGAGTCCGATCCGGGGTCGACCCCGGTCGCTCATGACGGGTCGTTGACCCCGAGCTTGTCGATCCGCTCCAGGATCACGCCCTCGCGCAGCGCCCACGGGCAGACCTCCAGCTCGGTGAGGTCGAAGATGTCCATGCACGCCTCGGCCACCAGCGCGCCGGGAACGATCTGGTGGGTGCGGCTCGGGGAGACGCCGGGAAGGGCGGCCAGCTCCTCGGGGTTCATCGCGATCAGTTTCGGGATCCACTGCCGCAGCTCGGCCAACGGCAACGAGCGCGGGACGAGCTGCCCCTCGCCCGACGGGGCGGCGCCGCAGATCCTGGCCAGGGAACGGAAGGTCTTCGAGGTCGCGGCCGCGCGATGCGTCGCGCCGGCTCGCAGCAACTGGCCTGCATCCCGGGCGATGTCGGCCCGGATCCGGCGCCGGATCGCCCGCAGCTGCTCCTCATCAGGACGCTCGGCGAACTCCGCACGCGCCAACCGGGCAGCGCCCAACGGCAACGACCACGCCACGTCGGGGCGCTCGTCGGAACCCGCGGCGATCTCCAGGGAACCACCGCCGATGTCGAAGACGGCCAGACG
>JASLDK010000333.1 GCA_030145945.1 Nocardioides sp. | reverse complement strand
GCGCACGTCAACTGGTTCCAGCGTGACGCCGACGGTGGCTTCCTGTGGCCGGGATACCGCGAGAACCTCCGCCCGCTCAACTGGCTGATGGAGTTCCTCAACGGAGAGGTCGAGGGCGTCCAGACGGCCGTCGGCGTCCTGCCGAAGCGCGAGGAGCTCAACCTCGACGGCCTCGACGAGGAGACCCTGTCCAACCTGGACAAGCTCCTTACCATCGACGTCGCCCGCTGGCAGCAGGAAATGGGCTTCCGCGAGAAGCACCTCGCCCAGTTCACGGGTCTGCCCGAGGAGATCTGGGAGGCCCACCGCCGCGTGGCCGCCGCCCTCGACAACGCCTGATCCTTCGCAAGGACATCGCAGCGCCCCGGCTCATCTGAGTCGGGGTGCTGTGTTTTTCGCCGAGTCGTGACTTGTGACGCGCGAGTAGTGAGTTGTGACCGCCGAGTGGTGACTTGTGACGACCGACTGGTGACTTGTGACCGCCGAATGGTGACTTCCGACCGCGAGCTTCCGGGCTCGCCTTAAGGTCGAGCCATGCGCGCCGTCGTCTGCCACCAGGCCGAGCTCACCGTCGAGGACGTCCCCGACCTCACCCCGGAGAAGGGGCAGGTCCTGATCGACGTCGAGCGGTGCGGGATCTGCGGGTCCGACCTGCACGCCCGCACGCATTGCGACGACACGGCCGCCGGGGCGGCCGAACTCGGCTACGACCACTTCATGCGTTCGACCGATCACGTCGTGATGGGCCACGAGTTCGTCGGGACGGTCGCCGACTACGGCCCGGGCACCCGCAAGGCGTTCCCGATCGGCACCCGCGTCGTCGCGCTCCCCGTGCTGCGGGCGGGCGGCTCGACCCACCTGACCGGGCTGAGTGCCCTCGCATCGGGCGGGTACGCCGAGCAGGTGCTCGCCGTACCCTCGATGACGATGCGCGTGCCGGACGGGGTCGACGCCGACGCGGCGGCACTCACCGAGCCGATGGCGGTCGCCCTGCACGCCGTACGCCGTGGCGAGGTCGGCGCCAAGGACACCGCCGTCGTGATCGGCTGCGGCCCGATCGGGCTCGCCGTGATCGCGATGCTCAAGGCGACCGGCGTTCGGCACGTGATCGCGAGCGACTTCTCTGCGGGGCGGCGGGCGCTGGCGGAGAAGATGGGCGCCGACGTCGTGGTGAACCCGGCGGACGAGTCACCGTGGGCGTCCTTCAAGGAGTCGAAGCGCTACCTGACCGAGGCCATTGCCCTGGCGGACATGGGGATCGACGCGATGGACAAGTTGCGCGCCGTCCCGATGCTGCCGTGGGCGCACCTGATGCGCGCCGCCGACAAGGCCGGCGCGACCCCGCGCGGGCCGGTGGTCTTCGAGTGCGTCGGCATCCCCGGCATGATCGAGCACGTCGTCTCCAACGCGCCACTGTTGTCACGGGTCGTCGTGGTCGGCGTCTGCATGGACACCGACAGCTTCCGCCCGTCGATGGCGATCAACAAGGAGATCGACCTGCGATTCGTCTTCGCCTACGACCCGAGCGAGTTCCACCAGACCTTGCAGTGGATCGCGTCCGGGAAGGTCGACGTACGCCCTCTCGTCACGGGCGTCGTCGGCCTCGACGGCGTCGCCGGAGCGTTCAGCGACCTCGCGGATCCCGAGCGGCACGCGAAGATCCTGATCGACCCGTCTCGCTGACCCGCCGGACCGTCACAAGTCACCACTCGGCCGTCACAAGTCACCACTCGGCCGTCACAAGTCACCACTCGGCCGTCACAAGTCACGACTCGCGCGTCAGAAGTCACGACTCGGCGGAGGGGGAAGAGTCAGGTGGCGGCGACGGCCCGGCCGGCGGCACGGCCGGAGAAGATGCAGCCGCCGAGGAAGGTGCCCTCGAGCGCGTTGTAGCCGTGCACCCCACCGCCACCGAACCCGGCGACCTCGCCGGCGGCGTACAGGCCCGGGAAGGCTGAACCGTCGGGGCGGACGACCTGGCTGTCGAGGTTGGTCTCGATGCCGCCGAGGGTCTTGCGGGAGAGGATGTTGAGGCGTACGGCGATCAGCGGGCCGTGCGCCGGGTCGAGGATCTTGTGGGGCTTGGCGACCCGCATGATCTTGCCGGTGCGGTCCTTGCGGCCGTTGTGGATCGCCATGACCTGCGCGTCCTTGCAGTAGGCGTTGTCGATCTGCCGGTCGCGGTCCTCGATCTGCTTCCTCAGCGACGCGGCGTCGAGGACGCGTCCGCCACGGGCGATCTCGTTCATCCCGGCGACGAGTTCGTCGAAGGTCTCGGCGACCACAAAATCTGAGCCGTGCTTCTTGAAGGCCTCGACCGGGCTGGTGGCGCCCTTGCCGAGCCGCTCCTTGAGCATCAGCTTGATGTCCTTGTCGGTCCAGTCGGCGTTCTGCTCCGAGCCGGAGAGCGCGAACTCCTTCTCGATGATCGACTGGGTCAGCACGAACCACGAATAGTCCGCTCCGGTCGCCAGGATCTGCTTCATGGAGCCGATCGAGTCCGCGCCGGGCACCCCCGACATCCCGCGCAACCGCTGCCCGTTGGCGTCGAACCACATCGACGACGGGCCGGGCAGGATGCGGATCGCGTGGTCGGGCCAGACCGGGTCCCAGTTGTGGATGCCCTCGACGTACGCCCACATCCGGTCCTTGTTGACCAGACTCGCGCCGGCGGACTCGGAGATGGCGAGCATGCGTCCGTCGACGTGGGCCGGGACGCCGGCGATCATGTGCTCGGGTGCGGGACCGACCCGTTCGGTTGGCCAGTTGGCGCGCATCAGGTCGAAGTTGTGGCCGATGCCGCCGGAGGTCACGATCACCGCGGGCGCCCGGAGCTCGAAGTCACCTACGACGGTCCGCGAGGACTTCACTCCGCGCGCCTCCGAGGAGGGCTCCAGCACGGAGCCGCGGACGCCGACACACACGCCGTCCTCGACCAGCAGGTCGTCGACCTGGTGCCGGAAGGCGAAGCGCACCAGTCCGCGGGCCTCGGCGGCCTCGACCGGCTCCTGGAAGATCCGTACGACGTCGGGCCCGGTGCCCCAACTGAGGTGGAAGCGCGGCACGGAGTTGCCGTGCCCGCTGGCCGAGCCGTCGCCGCGCTCGGCCCAGCCGACGAAGGTCAATGACTTCAGACCGAGCCCGCGCAGGTAGTCACGCTTCTCGTCGGTGGCGAAGTCGACGTACGCCTTGGCCCAACGGCTGCCCCAGTGGTCCTCGCCGCGCTCCGCGCCGTCCCCGGAACCCAGGCGGTCGAACCCTGCCGAGCCCTGCCAGTCGGCCCAGGCGAGCTCGCGGGAGTCCTTGATTCCCATCCGGCGCTGCTCGGGGGAGTCGACGAAGAACAGTCCGCCGAGCGACCAGAACGCCTGCCCGCCGAGGTTGTTGCGGTTCTCCTGATCGAGGACCAGCACCTTCTTGCCCGCCTGCGTCGCCTCGTAGGTGGCGACGAGTCCGGCGAGACCGGCTCCGACCACGATCGCGTCCGGTTCGAATCCGTGCAGCTCGCTGTGGGTCACGCGGCGAGCCTGCCACATTCCTCCCTCCACGAAGAGAGAGGCGTGGCGCCGAACACAGTTCCTTGCCAGTGGCAAGGAACGAGTTCTAGTTTCGCCGGGTGGGATCGAGGCATGGGGACCAGGGCAAGGTGGCGGGCTATGCCCGGTTCGCCGTACGACGGGCAGCCTGGGTGGTGCTCGCCTGGCTGGCGTTGACCGTCGTGATGAACGTGGCGGTCCCGCAGCTGGAGGAGATCGCCGGGCGCGACTCGTCGCCGATGGTGCCGAAGGACGCGCCGTCGATGAAGGCCGTGGCGTTGATGAACGAGGAGTTCAGCAACGGCGACGCGGAGAGCTTCATCGTGGTCGCGATGGAGCGCATGGCCGGCCTGGGCCCCGAGGACAGGCGGTACGCCGAGCGCCTCGTCACCGATCTCGCGAAGGACAAGGGCGACGTCGCGTTCGTGCAGGACGTGCGGGATCCCGCGCTGCGCAAGGCGTTGACCAGCGAGGACCGCCAGGCCCGCTACCTGTTGGTCGGGATCACCGGCGCGACCGGTGCCCCTGCGTCGCTGCGCCAGGTCGCCGCCGTACGCGACATCGTGCAGGCGCACGCCCCCGACGGCCTGCGGGTCGAGGTCACCGGCCCGACCGCCACGGTCGTCGACCTCGCGACCGCCACGGAGGAGAGCGTCGTCCGGATCACGGCTGTCACCATCGTGCTGATCGCGTTGATCCTGTTCCTGATCTATCGGTCCGTCGCGATCCCTGTCCTCATCCTCACCGTCGTCGGCGTGGGCCTCGGGCTGGGCCGCGCGGTCGTCGCCTGGTGCGGCCTCAACGACTTCTTCGCCGTCTCGACCTTCAGCGGATCGTTCCTGACCGCGATCGTGCTGGGTGCCGGCACGGACTACGCCGTCTTCCTCGTGGCGCGCTATCACGAGCAGCGTCGCCTCGGCATCGAGCCGGCACAGGCTGCCGCGATCGCCGCCACCCGGGTCGGCTCGGTGATCATCGGCTCCGGCGTCACCGTCGTGCTCGCGACGTTGTCGATGGCGATCGCCGACCTCGGCTTCTTCAACACCACCGGCCCGGCGGTCGCGGTCAGCATCGCGGCCAACCTGTTGATCAGCCTCACCCTCACCCCCGCCCTGCTGGCGCTCGCCGGCCGTCGGGGTTGGGCAGAACCGCGCGATTCGAAAGCCTCCTCGGTGTGGCCGCGCATCGCCGGACTGGTCGCCGCCCACCCCGTTCGCATGCTCGCCGCATCCTTCGTGCCCCTGGCCCTGCTGGCGGCGCTCTTCCCCGTCGCCGACCTGTCCTACGACGTCCGCGACCCGCTCCCGACGTCTGCGGAGAGCAATCAGGGCTACGCCCTGCTGGGGCGGCACTTCCCGGTCAACGAGGTGCTGCCTGACTACGTCCTCATCCGGTCCGGGCATGACCTGCGCACGAGCAAGGACCTCGCTGTCCTCGAACGCGCCTCGGCCGCGGTCGCCCAGCACGAGGGCGTCGCGCTCGTGCGCGGCGTCACCCGCCCGCTCGGCGTACCGATCACGCAGGCGTCGCTCGCCTGGCAGTCCGGGGTCGTCGGCGACGAGCTGGGCCGTGCGAAGGGCAAGGTGGCCGAAGGAGCGGGCGGGGCGGACGTGTTGGCCGACGGTGCGCGACAACTCGACAGCGGTGCGGGGGAGCTGGCGTCCGGCGCTTCCAAGGCTGTCGACGGCGCCTCCCTGTTGGCAACGTCAACGGGCCGTCTCTCGCGCGGCATGACCAAGCTCCTCGACGGCGCGGACGTCGCCCTCACCGGCTCCGGTGACCTGCGTTCTGGCGCGGCGGAGCTCGCCGACGGACTCGACACCGCTGCCGACCAGGTGCAGGTCGCGGTCGACAGCCTGGGTCTGGTGTACGACGCTCTCGCCACCAAGAGCCTCACCTGCGGCCTTGATCCGGCCTGCCGGCAGGCGCGCACCGGGCTCAGGCAGATCTGGGAGGCCGAGCGCGACCAGCTCCTTCCCGGCCTGCGTCAGGCGGCGAAGGGGGCGCGATCGCTGGCGACCGGCACCGGTTCGCTGCACACAGGACTGCAGCAACTGCGGGGCGGGATCGCCCAGGCCCGCGGCGGTGCGCAGCAGTTGGCCGACGGGCAGAAGTCCTTCGCCGACAAGCTCGGAGACCTGTCCTCGGGTGCTTCCCAGCTGGCCGACGGGGCGGGACGGCTGGCTGGCGGCACCCAGCAGGTCGCCGCCTCCCTGCCCGAGTTGGAGGACGGTCTCGCCGCCGCAGCCCAGCACCTGAGGAAGACCAGCACAGCCGCGGACGACCCGATCAGCGGCGGGTTCTACCTGCCTCCGACCGCCTTGAAGAACGCCGACTTCGGCGCAGCCATGCGGCTCTACCTCTCGCCGGACGGACACACCGCGCGGATCGCCGTACTCGGGAGGACCGATGCCTTCGGTCCCGAAGCATCGTCCCGGACGGCCGAGATCCGCGAGATCGTGGAGCGATCCCTCAACGGCACCACCCTCGACGACGCCCACGTCGCGATGACCGGAATGGCCAGCACCAATGCGGATCTGCGGCGCTATTCGACCTCCGACCTCGAGGTGATCGCGGCCTTCGCGCTGGTCGCCGTCTTCCTGGTCCTGCTGCTCCTGTTGCGCAGTCTGGTTGCAGCCTTCGCGCTGATGGCGACCGTGGTCCTCTCCTACGTCGCGGCGATCGGACTGTCCGTGCTGGTGTGGCAGATCGGCCTCGGGATCCAGCTCGACTGGACCGTCGCCGCGGTGTCCTTCGTGGTGCTCGTCGCCGTCGGTGCGGACTACAACCTGCTCCTCACCAAGCGGATGCGCGAGGAGGCGCCCGACGGGTCCGCGGCCGGGATCGCCCGCGCCACCGCTGCCACCGGTGGTGTCATCACCACCGCCGGGGTGATCTTCGCGGTGTCGATGATGGCGCTGCTGGCCGGACAGGTGACCACGATCGGACAGGTGGGATTCACCATCGCGGTGGGGCTCCTGCTCGACACGTTCGTGGTGCGATCACTCCTGGTTCCGGCGCTCGCGACCGTGCTGGGACGGAACCTGTGGTGGCCGCAACGCGCGGATCGGGCAGGATCGTCGGCGTGAAGTCCCGGAGCATCGACCTGCGCCAGCGGCTGCTCCGCGCCGCCGAGCAGGAGATCGCCGCCTGCGGCCCGGCCAAGGCCAGCCTGCGCGCCATCGCCCGCCGGGTCGGGGTCTCCCACCAGGCGACCGCCCACCACTTCGACGACCGCGCCGGACTGTTCACGGCCCTCGCGGTCGAGGGCTTCGAGTCGTTGTTGGCCCAGACGCGGGTCGCGGTGGCCGGCGTCGAGCCGGCTGGTGGTCGACAGGTCACGGCCGCAGGAGTCGCCTATGTGTCCTTCGCCGCCCAGCAGCCGACCCTGTTCGACGTCATGTTCCGCCCCGAGCTGCTCCACCCCGACGACCCCCGTCTGTGCGAGGCACGGCTGGCCCACCGCGGCCTGATGCTGGAGGTGGTCGCCACCGCGCAGGCCACCGGTTGGGCCGCCTCGGTCCCCACCGAGGAGCTCGTCACGATCGGGTGGGCCACGGTCCACGGACTCGCGGTGCTGCAACGCGACGCCCAACTGACCGCCGTACCGACGGAGGTCGATCTCGACCCGGCCAAGCTGCTCGTCGTGATCGGTCAGGCGCTGGACGCGCTGGCCTGAGCGGGCTCCGATAGTCCCTGCTCAAAAGCACCGGAATTCACTGATGTCTGGTGCTTTTGAGCAGGGACTATGTCCCCGCCAGCACCGCCAACCGCGTCGGGGTCGGGCGTCCGCGCAGCGTCGTCTCGCCGTACGCCGACCAACGGGCCGCCTCACCGAGATCCGCGGCGTCGACGGAGTCCTGCGAGACCAGCACCCGGCCGGGGGCGTCCTTGGCGAGGTCGGTGAGGCGGGCGGCGGAGTTCACGGCGTCGCCGATCACGGTGTATTCGAAGCGCTGCTCGTGCCCGACATTGCCCGCAACCACCTGGCCGGTGGCGACCCCGATGCCGGCACCGACCTCCGGCACCTCCACGGCGAGGCGGGCGGCGATGGCGCGAGCGGCCGACAGTGCCGCACTGGCGTGATCATGATGCTCGACGGGCGCGCCGAAGATCGCCAGCACGGCGTCGCCGATGAACTTGTTGACCAGTCCGTGGTGGCGGTCGACCTCGTCGACAACGACGCCGAAGAAGCGGTTGAGAACTGCGACCACCTCGGTCGGCCCGTGCTCGGTGGCGTACGTCGTCGAGCCGACGAGATCGACGAAGAGCACCGAGCACACGCGGGTCTCGCCGCCGAGCTCGATCTGTCCGGCACCGAGGGCTGCCGCGGCTGCAGCGACCTCCTGGCCGACGTGACGACCGAACAGGTCGCGGATCTGCTCGCGTTCGCGCAGCCCGGCGACCATGTTGTTGAACCCGCTCTGGAGCTGGCCGAGCTCGGTGCCGTCGTACACGACGACATCGGTGTCGAGGTGCCCCTCCTCGACCTCCCGCATCGCGTCCCGCACCGACAACAGCGGCGCGACGACGGAGCGGGCGTTGAGGTCGGTCAGCAGGAAGCCGAAGATCAGCACGGCCCCGCAGACCACGATCGACACGACCGCCATCTGCTTGAGCGTCGTCTGCTCGCGCCCGCCGGTGAGGGCGAGGATGGAGGTGATCAGCAGCCCGACGATCGGCGTACCGGTCCCGAGCATCCAGAAGATGCCCATCCGTGGTCCGACGCCGACGCCGCGCATCCGCTCGGTGACCCGCACGTCCGCGAGCGCGCGGGCAGCGATCGGCCGCAGCGAGAACTCCGCCAACAGGTAGCAGATGCCCGTCACCACCACGGCGCCCACGCCGACCGTCAGCGCCGTCGAAAGGGTCCGCGACGGCTGCAGGAAGACGGTCAGCAGGGTGAACAGGATGGTGCCGCCCGTCCACGTCACGAACTGCACGACGGTCAGCGTGAACGGGACGCGCAACGCACGGGTGCGTTGGCTGCGGTCCGGATCGGCGTCGGCCTGGGTGGCCCACCGCAGCGAGCGCAGGGCAAGCGTGGTGCCCCAGATCGCGCCGACGATCGCGGCGAGCACGACGTACGTCGGGATGGCGATCGCCAACGCCACCATCATCGGGCTCGTGGGGCTGGGTGCCGGGATCGCCCACGTGTTGACGACGAACACCACCACCGCGCCGAGGACGTTGGTCATCACCAGCATCACGGTGAGCAGGACCTGCACCCGGATCCGCAACTGCCGGGGATCCTGGTCGCGCGGCCCCAGCACCCGCGCCCCGAACGGGCTGCGTCGGGAGGTGGACCGGCGGGGCATGTGCGCAGCCTAGTGTCGGGACAGGCCCCGCCTTATTGCGTCGACCTGATTGGATCTGACCATGCCCCCCGCAGCCAGGTTCTCCGCCGACGAGATCACCGAGGCCTACGCCGCCTTCCACGAACAGGTCGCAGGCTTCGCGGAGTCCGGCGAGTGGGAGGGGTACGCCGACCTCTTCACGCCCGACGCTGAATACGTCGAACACGCGATGGGCACCTTCCGCGGCCGCGACGAGATCCGCGCCTGGTCGGTGCGCACCATGACGTCGTACCCCGGACGGGTGATGCCGGGCTTCCCGATCTCCTGGCAGGTCGTGGACGCCGAACAGAACCGGCTGGTCTGCGAGGTGCTCAACCCGATGCCCGACCCGGGCGACGGGACGATGCTCAGCGAGCCCAACATCACGATCATGACGTACGCCGGGGATGGGCTGTTCTCGCGCGAGGAGGACGTCTACAACCCGCTGCGCTTCCACGCGATGGCGCAGAAGTGGGCGCGGATCGCTGCCGACCATGGCAATGCCGACGAGGACGTGCTGGAGTGGCTCGACAGGTTCGCGGGCGGGAGGGACAGGCGATGACCGGTGCGGCGAAGCGCCTGCTGCTGGAGATCCTCGGCTGGCTGCTGCTGCTCGCCGGCATCGCGGCCCTCGTGCTGCCGGGGCCGGGGTTGTTGTTGATGGCGGCGGGCCTGGCGGTGCTGTCGCAGCAGTACACCTGGGCGGAGCGACTCCTCGATCCCGTGCTGCTGCGGGCCCTGCGGGCTGCCGCAGAGGGGGTCGAGACCTGGCCGCGAGTGATCATGTCGACCATCGGTGCGCTGTGCCTCGGCGGTTTCGCCGTGGTCTGGTTCGTCGACCCGGACACCCCCGACTGGTGGCCGATCGCCGAGCACTGGTGGTTGCCCGGTGGCGTCTGGACCGGCATCACCTTGCTGCTGTCGTGTGTGATCGCCCTGGCGTTGATCGTCTATTCGTTCCGCCGCTTCCACGGCAAGCCCGAGGCACGGGCCGCGCTCGACGGGGAGATCTCCGAGGCTGATGCCGACGCTCACGAGCAGCGGGACCGGATGCGGCACCGCGACGAGTGACACCGCTCGCAGGTTTTGAGGCCCTGAAACCCTGCGAGCGGTGTCAGATGGTGTGGGGGCATCCGGCAGGCTGGGGTCATGACGGACCTGCCTCCCACCGATGACGGTCGCAGCATGCGCGAACGGATGGACGCGGGCGAGTGGTATCTCGCCGACGACCCCGAACTGGTCGAGGCCTACTTCCGGGCACAGGAGCTGTCCGAGGCCTACAACGCCACCGGCGTGCGTGAGGGAGGACGGCGTACGGCGATCCTGGCGGACCTGCTGGGGGAGGTCGGCGAGGAGACGGCCATCCGCCCGCCGTTCCAGGTCGACTACGGGGCCAACATCCGGATCGGTGCCCGCACGTTCGCGAACTTCGGCCTGGTCGCCCTCGACGTCGCGGCAATCACGATCGGCGACGACGTGCAGATCGGGCCCAACGTCCAGCTGCTGACGCCGATCCACCCGCTGGAGGCGGGAGCGCGGCGTGACAAGTGGGAGGCCGCGAAGCCGATCACCATCGGCGACAACGTCTGGCTCGGGGGTGGCGTGATCGTGTGCCCGGGCGTCACGATCGGCGCCAACACCGTCGTGGGGGCGGGATCCGTCGTCACCAAGGACCTGCCTGCCGGTGTTCTGGCCCTCGGCAACCCCGCCCGGGTCGTTCGCGAGCTCCCGGAGTGACGACCCTGATCGAGGCGCTCCGTGAGCGTCTGCGCACCAAGAGCCGCCCCGGCCAACGCGCCGACGGCCACCGGATCGCGCTCGCCATCGAGGGCGGCGGCAACCGGTCGGCGTACTCCGCCGGGATGGCGCTGGCACTCGACGAGGCCGGCCTGACGACGGCGTTCGACGACATCTACGGAACCTCGGGCGGCGCGCTGAACGGCGCCTGGTTGCTGACAGGTGAGGCCCAGCGGTGGATGCGCGGCTGGGGCTTCCCCGAGGTGGCGGCGGCCAAGGTGACCGATCCGCGGCGGATCCTGCGCGGCGGTCCGTTGGTGGATCTCAAGCACCTCGTGCACCACGTCTATGAGGCGATCACGCCGATGGACTTCGACGCGATCCTCGCCAACCCGATCGGCTTCCACCCGATGGCGACGGATGCCCGGACCGGCCGTTCGGCCGATCTCGCGGCACACGTCACCGACCGGAGGAGCCTGCAGACGTCGTTGCGGGCCAGCGCCTGCATGCCGCTGCTGGCAGGGCGTCCCGTGCGCCTGGGAGGCCGCACGTACGTCGACGGCGGCCTCTCCGAAGGCGTTCCCTTCCGCACGGCGCTCGCCGACGGCGCGACCCACGTCCTGGCTCTCCGCACGCGACGTGCCGACCAGCAGGCCGAGCCGCCGTCGCGGCTCGAGCGGGTCATCCTGGCGCCGTACTTCCTGCGCCACGGGCGGGCCGCAGGTGCCGCCCACATCGGCAGGTTCCGGACGTACGCCGACGACGACCGGATCCTCGCCGAGGGGACCCTGGCCGACGTACCGACCTTGGTCGAGGTGCGGCCACCCCTCGGCTCGCCGGACGTGGCCCGTCTCGGCAGCGACCTGGACGCCATCGACGACGCGATCGAGCGCGGGCGCGCCGTGATGAAGGAGTGGCTGGCGGGTGGCGGCCGCTCGTGATGTAACACGCTGTCCACGGCAGTGATGTGGCTGATTTCGGCCGATTCGGTGCCGTGAACCGCCGGGTAGTCAGGTGGACAGCGTGTTACACGAGCAGCGGCCACCGCCACGCCCGCTCCCGCCAGCCCCTTGCGTCGTGGGTGACGACTAACCTCGCAGGCGATGTCCCTCCACCTGCACCGCGCCGCGCGGACCGACCTGCTCGCCGACCAGCTCGGCGAGCTCCTGGCGGTGCCATTGGCGGACCCGTTCGCCAGCGAGGTCGTGGTGGTGCCGGCGCGCGGTGTCGAGCGTTGGCTCACGCAGCGGCTCTCGCACCGACTCGGAGCAGGGTCGCTCGGCGGTGACGGGGTGTGCGCGGGCGTTCGTTTCCTGCAACCAGCCTCGCTGGTCGGCATGCTCCTGGGCCGGGATCGCGACGATCCGTGGCATCCCGATCGCCTGGTCTGGCCGCTGCTCGCGACCATCGACGACTCGCTGGGCGAGCCGTGGTGCGCAACGCTCGCCACCCATCTCGGACACGGGCTTGAGGGAGAGGACGGCGAGCAGCGCCGCAGCCGACGGTGGTCCGTGGCCCGGCGGTTGGCGGAGCTGTTCAGCTCGTACGCCGTCCAGCGGCCCGCACTCGTCCGGGACTGGCGCGAGGGGCGCGACACCGATGGTGCGGGTGGATCGTTGGCTGCCGACCTCACGTGGGAGGCGGAGCTGTGGCGGCGCCTGGTCGACCGGATGGCCCGCGACGGACATGCGGAGTCGCCCGACGTACGCCACGAGCGGGTGTGTGCCGCCCTGCGTGACGGAGAGATCGACGGCCTGGACCTGCCGGACCGGCTGTCGTTGTTCGGGCACACCCGGCTGCCGCAGACCGAGATCGACCTGTTGGTCGCGCTCGCTACACATCGCGACGTGCACCTCTGGTTGGCCCAGCCGTCGGCGGCGCTGTGGGCCGCGATCGCCACTGCGAAGGTGCGGATCGGGAGTCGGGCGGAGGACGAATCCGCCGAACTGACGGGGCATCCGCTGCTCGCCTCGCTCGGGCGTGACTCCCGTGAGCTCGCCGCCGTGTTGACCGCGCGGGTTGCGTCGGGGGAGGCGGCGGACGCCGGCGCGGCGCCCGATCCGGATACCGCCGACGACCTGCTCGGGTGGTTGCAGGCAGATCTGCGCGCCAACCGGGCGCCGTCGGTCGAGGACCGCGCAGGTCGGTTGCTGCGCCCCGACGACCGATCCGTCCAGGTGCACGCCTGCCACGGTCCGGCGCGCCAGATCGAGGTGCTCCGTGAGTT
>JASLDK010000280.1 GCA_030145945.1 Nocardioides sp. | reverse complement strand
AAATGCACGACGGCCCGCTCCCAGGGAGCGGGCCGTCGTACGAACTGATCAGATCACTTGAGGTCGGCGCTCGAGAGCCCCAGGACGCGACGAGCCACGATCAGCTGCTGGATCTGCTGGGTGCCCTCGAAGATGTCGAGGATCTTGGAGTCGCGGGCCCACTTCTCGAGCAGCTCCTCCTCGCTGTAGCCGACGGACGCGCACAGCTCGACGCACGACAGCGTCACGTCGGACCCGACGCGGCCCGCCTTCGCCTTGGCCATCGAGGCCTCGAGCGAGTTGGGCTTGCGGTTGTCGGCCATCCACGCGGCCTGCAGGGTGAGCAGGCGACCGGCCTCCCAGTCCGACTCCAGCTGCAGGAACTTCGCCGCAGCCGCGCTCTGCAGGATGGCGGGCTTGTCGTAGTCGACCTCGATCCCCGCCTCCTTGAGCAGGTCGCGGGTCAGATCGAGCGAGGCACGTGCGCAGCCGACCGCCATCGCGGCGACCAGGGGACGGGTGTTGTCGAAGGTCGCCATGGCGCCGGCGAAGCCCTGCTCGACGTTGATCTCCGGCGAACCGAGGAGGTTGTCCTTCGGCACGCGGGCGTCGGTGAAGGTGATCACGGCGGTGTCGGAGGCCCGGATGCCGAGCTTCTCCTCCAACCGCTCGACCTTGACGCCAGGGGTGCCCTTCTCGACCACGAACGACTTGATCGCCGCCCGGCCCAGGGACTTGTCGAGGGTCGCCCACACGACGATGCAGTCGGACCGCTCGCCGGAGGTGACGAAGATCTTCTCGCCGTTGATGACGTACTCATCGCCGTCGAGAACCGCCGTGGTGGAGATGGCGGCGGAGTCGGAGCCGAACGACGGCTCGGTGATCGCCATCGAGGCCCACCGGCCCTTGAAGCGTTCGAGCTGCTCGTCGTTGGCGACCGAGGCGATGGCCGAGTTGCCGAGGCCCTGGCGGGGCATCGACAGCAGCAGGCCGGTGTCGCCCCAGCACATCTCGGCGACCGAGGTCACCGAGGCGAGGTTGGCGCCGTTCTTGACGGTCTTCTTGTCCGAGTCCTCGCTGTCCCGGCGTACGCCGGTCGCGCCGGCGCCCTCGCTCGCACCGGACTCGGAGAGCCCGTCGATCATGGCGGCGAGCATGTCGAGTTCCTTGGGATACTCGTGCTCGGCGATGTCGTACTTGCGGGAGATCGGTCGCAGCATGTTCATCGCGACCTGGTGGGCCTGGTCGACCAGTGCCCGGTGCTTCTTCGGCACCTCCAGATTGATGGCCATCAGACCAGCACCGTCCCTTCCATGATCCCGATGGCACGCAGGTCGCGGTACCACCGCTCGACCGGGTGCTCCTTGACGAACCCGTGGCCACCGAGCAGCTGGACGCCGTCGAGGCCGATCTGCATGCCCTTGTCGGTGCACGCCTTGCGGGCGAGGGCGACCTCGCGGGTGAAGTCCTTGCCCGCCGCGGCGCGCGAGGCGGCGCGGTAGGTCAGCAGGCGCATGCCCTGCACCTCGATCGCGATGTTGGCCACCATGAAGGCCACCGACTGGCGGTTGGCGATCGGCTCGCCGAAGGCTTCACGGCCCTTGACGTAGGGCGTCACGTAGTCGAGCACGGCCTGGCCGGTGCCGATCGCGAGTGCACACCAGGCGAGGCGCGAGAGGCGGACACATTCGGTGTACGTCGACCCGTCGGTGTCGCCGAGCACGGCATCGGCAGCGACCTTGACGTCCTCGAGGACGAGCTTGGTCATCGACGCGGCTCGCACGCCCATCGCCGGGTCGCCCTCGACCGAGAGACCCTCGGTGGAGGACTCGACCAGGAACAGGACCGGCTTGCCGTCGAGCTGGGCGCCGACGACGAACAGTTCAGCGCTGTCGCCGCGGGCGACGAGGCTCTTGGTGCCGTTGAGGACGTAGCCGTCGGCTGTCTTCTTCGCGGTCGTCGACGGGCTGAGCACGTCGAAGAGCACGGTCGGCTCGTTGAGGGCGAGCGCGGCGGCGGGCACGGTGCCGTCCTCAGCGCTGAACGCCGGGAGGTAGGTCTGCTGCTGGGCGTCGGTGCCCCACAGGCCGATCGCGGTGGCGACCGAGCCGGGCGCGAGCGTCGCGACGGCCAGGCCCATGTCGCCCTTGGCGAGCGCCTCGGCGACCAGCGTGCCGGCCATGGCCGAGCGCTCCTCGGAGACACCGCCGAGCGCCTCGGGCAGGCCGAGGATCGGGAGCCCGATCTCGAGGCTGGCCTTGAGCAGGTCGTCGGGCGCCGCACATGCCTTGTCGGCCTCGAAGGCCGCAGGCCGGACGACCTCGTCGGCGAACTCGGCCACGACGTCGACCAGCATCTGCTCGTCCTCACCCGGGGTGAGGTCGAAGACGCCGCTCGCGGCGGCAGGCGTCGGACGGGCGCCCGGAGCGCCCTTCTTGCCGGCCTTGGCGAAGGTGCGACTCGCGTTGGTCATCGTCTTGAACCCGGTGCGGGTCACGGAGAAGACGACCTGCTCGGCAGGCTTGCGGAGACGGACCTTGTCGAGGAGGTCGGTCTGGGCGAGGCGGTTGAGACCGGCCACGAGGTAGCCGATGGGGTCACGGCTCTCGCTGCTCGGAACCCCGTGCTTGCCGCCCGGCTTGAGGTTGCTGATCAGGGACATGCGGGTAACTGTAACCGTGAGTTACACACCGCGCTACACATCCCCCGAAAGCTCACGATGTGATTCGCGCCCCTAGGATTCCGGCCATGGACGAGGCGAGTGAGACCGTGCTGGCGCCGTACGGCCCGCTGCCCCGCGGCGGCAGCGTCCGCCCGATGACGCGCTGGGGCACGCCTGTCATGCACCGCCCCCAGGCCCAGGTCACGGCGTACGACGACGCGCTCACCCAGCTCGCAGCCGACATGGTCGCGACGATGTACGCCGCCGACGGCGTCGGCCTGGCGGCCTGCCAGATCGGCGAGGACGTCGCTCTGTTCGTCTTCGACTGTCCCGACGAGTCCGGCCAGCGGACCGTCGGTGTCGTCGCGAACCCGACCCTGGTCGAGCCCGAGGGAGCGCGCTACCTCGATGACAGCCCGGAGGGCTGCCTCTCCTTCCCCGGCGCCTTCGTCGACTGCGCGCGCCCGGACTACGCGATCGTCGAGGGCTTCGGTCTCGACGGCCGGCCGGTGCGCTTTGAAGGCGACGGGCTGCTCGCCAAGTGCCTGCAGCACGAGACCGACCACACGCTCGGCACCGTCTTCGGCGACCGCGTCTCAGCGAAGGCGATGAAGAAGCTGCGCAAGCAGCACGACGCCGCGGCCGGTGACTACCCGCCGGAATGGCCGGCCTGATCCCTCCCGCCACTCAGCAAGAGGGGCTAGGTTGCGGCCATGCCCCTTGACCCGGAACTCGTCCCGCTGCTCCAACTCATCGAGGCGGGCACGCCGATGTCCGAGCTCACCGCGCCCCAGGCGCGTGACGCCTTCCGCAAGCTGACCATCGACTTCCGCCCGCCCGGCACGCTGCCCGAGGTCGGTTCCGTCGAGGAGACCACGGTTGCCGGCGCGGTCGGGCCGCTGGCTGCCCGCGTCTATCGCCCCACTGGCGAAGGTCCGGTGCCGACCGTGGTCCTGCTCCACGGCGGTGGGTTCGTCATCGGCGACCTGGACACCCATGACGGGATGGCCCGGGCGATCTGCTCGGGCGCCGAGGCCGTCGTCGTCTCCGTGGACTACCGACTCGCGCCCGAGACGAAGTTCCCGGCGGCGGCGCAGGACGCGATCGCCGCGGTCAGCGACGTCCGGGCGCGGCTGGCGGAGTTCGGCGGCAACGGCGTGCTCGCCGTCGCGGGCGACTCAGCGGGTGGCAACCTGTCGGCCGTCGCGGCCCAGCACGTCCCGGGGATCGCGGCCCAGCTGCTCGTCTATCCCGCGACCGACGTGCCCGGCGACTACCCGTCGCGCGAGGAGAACGGCACCGGCTACTTCCTCGACCTGCCCGCGATGACCTGGATGATCGGCAACTACGTCGACGCCGACACCGACCTCACTGATCCGTTGCTCTCGCCGATCCACGGGAACCTCGCGGGGCAGCCGCCCGCCGTCGTGGTGACCGCCGAGTTCGACCCGCTGCGCGACGAGGGCATCGCGTACGCCGAAGCACTGGCTGCCGCGGGCGTTTCCGTCGACCACACCACCTATCCCGGTCTCATCCACGGGTTCTTCGACATGGGGCCGTGGTCGAAGGCCTGTCAGGCAGCGGTCGACGACACCGTCGCACGGTTCGCGAAACTCCTGGCCAGCGCCTGATCAGACGCTCGTGTGACTCGGCAGGACGCACGCCGCGTCCAGTCCGAGCACCCGGTTGAGGCGGCCGAAGGCCAACCACGACCCCAGACACATCGACAACTCGACGATCTCTCGGTCCGTGTAGTGGATCCGCATCCGCTGCCAGAAGGGGTCGTCGATGCCGTGATGGTCAAGGGCGTAGCGCTCGGCGTACTCCGCCGCCAATCGGGTGCGCTCGTCGAAGTCGCCCGTGATCCGCCAGTCCTGGACGGCCTGGTCGAAGGTCTCCTCGACCTTCTGACCGTCGCGCTCAGTGCGCCAGTCCTGGCAGAACAGGCAGCCGTTGATCTGCGCGATCCGCAGCCGCGCGGCCTCGAACTCCCGCAATCCCAGGGTGCTGTGCTCATAGACGCTCATCGCGAGCGTGGCGGCCGCGGGCCCGATGCCGGGCACCATCTCCCCCCACACGTAGCCGATGGGGTCCTTGCCGTCGGGGACCTCGATGAACATCAGGCCTCCTCAGCCGGGGTCGTGTCTGCCGGGACCGTGCGGAGGTACGCCGACGGCAGGAGCGGGACGTCGAGGCCGTCGTACAGGCCCGGGGTTGCGGTCCGCAGCCACGGGATGGCGTTGACGAGGCGGTTGGCGGCAGTGGCGTTGCCTCCGGCAGCGCGGTTGCCGCCCTCGTCGGTCGCCTCGACGTTGATCTCGATGCGCGGGCGGCCCTCGATGATCACGCGGTGCGCGCCATCACCCCCGTCGGCGGGCATCGGCCAGTCGGTGGCGCACTCGGCCGTGATCCGCGTGACGTGCTCGACGACGATCTTCGGCTCACCGCCGACGATGCCCTGCACCTCGAAGCGGAGTCCGCCCTGCGTTCCGGCCTCGAAGTCGCCGAGTGCCGTGGTGACGGTGGCGTCGAGCGCGCGACGCTCCACCGTCTCGCGAAGCTCGTCGATCTCGACGCCGAGAGCGCGGGCGATCATCCGGATCTGTCCGCCCCAGACCATCGACGGAATGCCGGGCGCGACCATCATCGGGTCGTAGTCCATCGGCTGGCCCATGCCGACGATGTAGCGGACCGAGTCCTCGGCGTCGTAGGTCGAGTAGTCGAATATCTCCTGGCACCGCACCTGGTCGATCTCGGAGGCGAGGCCACTGACCAGCGCCGGGAGCAGATCGTTTCCCCATCCGGGGTCGATGCCGTTGACGAACAGCGAGCTTCCGCCCTCAGCACAGGCCTTCTCCAGCTGCTCGCGGGCCTCGGCGGGCGCGTTGCGGTGGTCATAGAGGGAGTAGATCGAGGGACTGACGACGACCGCGCCGCCGGCGAGCGCCTGGGCGTAGTCGGGAAGGACCTCCTCGTCGCGCAGCTCTCCCGACGCCATGTAGGCGACGGCTCCCCCGCCGCCCAGCGTCGCGAGAGCCGCGTCGATGTCCGTCGTCGCGGCCACGCCGAGATCGCGCCCCAGTCCCGCGATCTCGCCCGCGTCCCGGCCGGCCTTGGCCGGGTCACGGACGATCAGAGCGGTCAGTTCGAGCCCCGGATGGGCTGCGACAGCGCGGATGGAGGCGCGCCCCATGTTGCCGCTGCCCCACACCACCACCGGGATCGCCGACCCTGAATAGAACGTGTTCTCGTTCGCCATGAGGAGAGCGTAGGACGCGCTCGACCCGCCCGGAAGACCTTCGGCGAACTTTTTTGAGAACCATCTCAATCTGATGGTCGGCCCGCTCGGGGTCACGCGTCAGCGGCGGGCGGTCACGTAGCAGGCGACTGCCGTCGCCGCCGCCACATTGAGGGAGTCGACACCGACCTCGATCCCTCGCGCCATCGGGATGATCGCCCGTCGATCGGCGGACTGCTCCCACCGTTGTGACAGGCCGTGGCCCTCAGAACCCAGCACCAGCGCCACCTTCTGCTGCCCGAGCACGGCCTCCTCGATCGGAACCGCGTCGGGCGCGAGGGTCAACGCCACGGTGGTGAAGCCGCGGGCAGACAGGTCCGGCAGGGCGTCGTACCAGTCCGGGAGGCGGGTCCACGGCAACGCGAAGACCGCGCCCATGGCGACCTTGATGGCCCGCCGGTAGAGCGGGCCACGCCACCGGGCCGCGAAAAGAACGGCGCGGACA
>JASLDK010000249.1 GCA_030145945.1 Nocardioides sp. | reverse complement strand
CGCCGATCGAGGCGCTGCAGGCCGCGGATGTCGCGGCGCTGCTGCCGCGACCCGAGCCCGATGCCCACAAGTACACCCGCGGTGTCGTCGGGATCCGGGCCGGCTCCGCGACCTATCCCGGTGCCGCGCTGCTCAGCGTCGCCGGCGCCTCCTGCGGGCTGGCCGGCATGGTCCGGTACGACGGCGATGAGCTCGCCCGCGACCTGGTCCGGGCCGCCCACCCGGAGGTCGTGGGTCCTGGCCGCGTCCAGGCGTGGGTGGTGGGCTCCGGCAGCCACGATCGTGCGGAGGACGCCCTGCGCAGGTCGCTGGCCGATGACGTCCCGGTCGTGGTGGACGCCGACGCCCTCGCCCACGCCGACCTCGCCCAGGGCCGGGCCGCCGTGCTCACGCCCCACGCAGGAGAGCTCGCCCGCCTGCTCGACGTCGATCGGGTGGAGGTGGAGGCCCGCGGGCTGGAGCACGCTCGCCGCGCCGCGCAGAGGTACGACACCGTGGTGCTGCTCAAGGGCCGCCGCACCGTGATCTCCCACCCGGACGGGCGGATCCGGGTCACGACCACCGGCACGCCCTGGTTGGCGACCGCAGGGGCAGGTGATGTCCTCGGCGGGCTGATCGGCGCCCTGCTGGCCGCCGGCCTCGACCCGTTCGACGCGGCGTCGGTGGGGTCGTGGCTCCACGGCGCCGCCGCGACCCTCGCCCGGCACCAGCACGGTCCGATCGTCGCGAGCGATGTCGCGGCCGCCGTCCCCGCCCTCCTCGCACGCCTGCTGCCGAGCTAGACCGTGCCTAGTGGAACGATGAGGACCATGGACCGCCCAGCGCTCGGCCCCGCCGAGATCGTCGTCGACCTCGCGGCGATCCGGACCAATGCACGCCTGCTCAGGGACACCGCGGGGGTGCCGCTCGTCGCCGTGGTGAAGGCGGACGGATACGGCCACGGCGCGGTCGAGTGCGCGCGCGCCGCACAGCAGGGCGGTGCTGACTGGATCGGCACCGCGACCGTCGAGGAGGCCCTCGCGCTGCGTGCCGCGGGCATCGAGGGACCGATGCTGTGCTGGATCGGCGGGCCGTCGGCCGACTACGTCGCTGCCGCCGAGCAAGGCATCGACGTCAGCGCACACAACCTCGGCCACCTCGACACGATGGCGTCCGCCTTCGCCGCTCGCTCGGAACCCGCCCGGATCCAGCTCAAGCTCGACACCGGGATGTCACGCGCCGGCTCTCCCCGGTCGGAGTGGCCCACCCTGTTCGAGCGCGCCGCCGCGGGCGAGCGCGACGGACGGTGGCGGGTCACCGGGATCTGGACGCACCCCGCCTGCGCCGACGATCCAGCGAATCCGGTCAACGACCAGCAGGAGCAGGCCTTCCGTGAAGCCCTCGCGCTGGCCGAGGAGCACGGACTGCGACCCGAGTTGCGCCACTTCGCCAACTCCGCGACGGCTCTGCTGCGCCCGAGCGCCCGCTTCGACGCCGTGCGGTGCGGGATCGCGCTCTACGGCCTGGATGCCGCGCCGGGACAGGCGACGGACATCGGGCTCGTCCCGGCGATGACCGTCACCGCCCCCCTGCTCTCGGTCAAGGACCTCGCCCCGGGCGACGGTGTGTCCTACGGCCACCGTTGGGTCGCCGACCACCCGACCACCGTCGGCCTCGTGCCTCTCGGATACGGCGACGGCATCCCGCGACACGCGTCCAGGCCCGGTGCGGCCGACAGTGCCGCGAGTGTCGAGATCGCTGGTGCTCGCCGGCCGATCCGCGGCACGGTGTGCATGGACCAGTTCGTCGTCGACCTCGGTGGCGACCAGCCGGCCGTCGGCAGCGAGGTGCTCGTCTTCGGTCCGCCCTCCGCAGGGGGACCGACCGCCCAGGACTGGGCGCAGGCGTGCGACACCATCAACTACGAGATCGTCACCCGGATCGGCGGACGGCTCGGCCGCCGTTACCTCAACGAGCAGACCCGGCTCGACGACGAGGGAGCGGACCGATGAATCACCCCACGAAGTTCTCCGCTTCCCCCGCTCCGCTCCTCCAGCGGACAACTTCGCGGGGACCCCGATGAGCCGCCGCGGCCGGATCGTCGGATCGGTCGCCGGAGCACTCGGCGTCGCCGCGGCCGGGACCGCTGTCGGGATCCTGCGACAGCAGCGAGCGATCAGCCGTCGGGCGGGTGATGACATCGCGTTCGGGACCCTCCGGTCCGAGCCGATCACGGTCGTCGCCGACGACGGCGTACCCCTGCACGTCGAGGTCGACGAGGTCGGCCCCAGCGCGCCGACGGGCGCGGTCGACCGACTGCTGCGGCGCACCGGACTGAGCAAGGACGGCACCCCTGCGGTCACTGTCGTCTTCGTGCACGGCTTCTGCCTCAACCTCGACTGCTGGCATTTCCAGCGTGCGGCCTACCGGGGTCTGGTGCGCACGGTGTTCTACGACCAGCGTTCGCACGGCCGTTCGGGGGAGTCGGACCGAGCGCACGCCACCATCGACCAGCTCGGCCGAGATCTGCTCCGGGTGCTCGATGACGTCGTCCCGGACGGGCCGGTCGTGCTCGTCGGGCACTCGATGGGCGGTATGTCGATCGTCGCCCTCACCGAGCAGCATCCCGAGTTGATCGGCACGCGGGTCGTCGGCGTCGGTCTCATCTCCACCACTGCCGGAGGGCTCGATCCCAGCCGGATCCTGCTGCCTCTGCTGCCCGCCCGCCTGACCAGCCCGTTGGCGAGCGGTGCGGTCCGCACCCTGCAGATCGGCCATCGCGCGATCGACTCCCTGCGCCGAGCGGGCAGCGCTGTCGCGACGGTGGCGACCGACCGGTTCGCCTTCGGGGAGGACGTCCCGCGGGGGTACGTCGAGTTCGTCGACGAGATGCTCGGCGCAACGCCGTTCGAGGTCGTCGCCGAGTTCTTCCCGCACTTCGCGAGCCTGGACAAGTTCGACTTCGTCGAGGTCCTCGACCGGATTCCGACCTCCATCATCTGCGGCACCTCCGATCGACTCACCTCGATCGGCCATTCGCGGAAGTTGAAGTCCCGGATCCAGGGCTCGCGGCTGCTCGAGTGCGAGGGCGCCGGACACATGGTGATCATGGAGCGTCACGAACTCGTCAATGCGGAGCTCGATCAGTTGATCAGCGCCGCCGCGGCACGGGCAGGGGAGCGGTGAGCACGCTCGTTGAGCGGGTCGGTCCGGAGGCGGCCGCCGAGGTGCTCGCCGTCGTCCGCGCTGCCTTCGCCCACCGTCCGGTGCTCGACCCGCCCGCGGACGCCCTGGCCGAGACCGAGGCAACGATCGGGGCCCTGTTGGCGCCGGACCAGGGGTTGGTCGTGCGTGAGGGGGGAACAGCCGTCGCCGCGCTCATCCTCGAGCCGGTCGGAGACGACATCTTCCTGCGTCGCGTCAGCGTGGACCCCTCCGCTCAGGGACAGGGGATCGCCCACGCGCTGGTGCGCGAGGCGCTGCACGAGGCCCGGGCCCGGGGCGCGCGTCAGGTGCGCCTCCTCGCGCGTGAAGAACTTCCCCGCACCATCGGCTTCTGGCAGGAGATGGGTTTCGTCGAGACCGACCGGCACTCGCCGTACGTCGAGATGGTCAGGGCGACGCCGGTGCGCGTCGATGTGCCCACCGCCGACGCCATGCGGGACCTCGGGAGGCGCTTGGCCGCCTCTCTCACGGGTGGTGACGT
>JASLDK010000247.1 GCA_030145945.1 Nocardioides sp. | reverse complement strand
TGCGTCCTCGGCGTACTGGCGCACGCGCACCGAGGACTGCAGCAGTCCGGTGGCGATCAGGATCGCGGCCGAGACCAGCAGCGCCGCCGGGAGGATGCGTTGCGCACGACGGGCGTAGAAGTCGCGCAGGCTGATCCGTCCGCCGATCTGCTGCTCGCGCAGCATCAGCCCGGTGATCAGGAATCCGGAGATCACGAAGAAGACATCGACGCCGATGAAGCCACCGGCCAGGGTCGAGATCCCCAGGTGGGAGGCGATGACGAGGCCGACGGCGATCGCGCGCATCCCCTGGATGTCGTTGCGTCGTGCCGGCGGGGCGGGAGGTGGCGCCACGTCCGTCAACGTCTCGCCCATCACCGCAGCAGCGGGCAGGCCGTCCGGGACACTGTGCCCGGGATCGGCCGGCGTCCGGAAGATCCAGTCGGTGAGCACGGCGATCCCGGCGTGGTCGTTCTCCGCCACCTGGTACGCCGCCCGCGAGCCGACCGCACGCACGGTCTTCATGACGAACGGGGTGCCGCCGGGCAACTGCACCACGACATCGCCATCCGGGGCGGGACCGTCGAAGACGACCGCGACGCCGGTGGTGGAGATGTCGACGAGGCGGCCCTGGTGACCGGAGACGTCGATCGTGGCCGCCACGTTGAAGCGGTGGGCGACCCGACGGCTGGTGCGGAACTCGGGATCACGGATCCGGGCGATGCCCAGCAGCATGATCACCTCGCCCCACAACAACCACACGCCACCGGTCAGGGTCGCCGAGGTGGACGAGGGCCAGGGCAGATCGATGAAGAGCGTCAACGCCGCATAGACCAGCGCGACGCCGACGATCCGGGCCAGCACCAGCAGGATCAGCGGGGCGTGCCCCAACTGGCGGTCAGTGGTGGCTCCCTTCGGCGTGACCTCGAAGGCGAGCTCGCGTCGGGTCAACAGCCACCACATCGACTGCAGCCCGATCGGGATCCGCAGCACCCGCAACTCCAGTGCGTGACGCCAGCGGATCAGACCCCGGAACAAGAGGTTGGCGCCGATCAGGCGGAAGCTGACCGAGATGGCGACCAGGACGGCGTACACCCGAGGATCGGCGTGGACCGCTTCGATCCCGGTGGTGAGGATGACGAGCGGTACCAGCAGGCCGAGGGCGGTGAAGGCGCCCTCGAACCACCAGAACGCCGACATCAGGTATTCGAGGTGGTTGCGCGGGGTCAGCCAGCGTTTCGGCTGCCACAGCTTCTCCTCGATGAAGACCTGCATCGCGCCGAGCGCCCAGCGGCGGCGCTGGATGAGGTACTGCTCGGGGGTGTCGGGCGCAAGTCCGACAGCCAGGATCTGGTGGTGGTAGACCGAACGCCAGCCGAGCTTCAACAGCTTCAGGGTGGTGTGCAGGTCTTCGGTGATCGTCTCCTGCGCGATGCCGCCGACCTGCTCGATCGCCGTGCGACGCACCAGCGAGGTGGAGCCGCACCACGGCGGGTCGGCGCGGGGTCCGGAGCGGGACACCATGAGTGCGTGGAAGAAGACGCCCTGTTCACCGGCGTACCCGTCGCCGTCGAAGGCGCTCTCGTTGAAGTAGGCCTGGGGCGCCTGGACGAGGGCGATCTCCGGGTCGTCGAACCATCCGAGGGTCTCGCTGAGGAAACCCGGGAGCGGCACGTGGTCGCAGTCGAGGATCGCGATGACCTCGGCGTCGTTGCCCTCGTTGGTCAGCAGCGCCAGCGCGTGGTTGATGTTTCCGGCCTTGGCGTGGTCGTGCACGGGACGCTGGACGTAACGTGCGCCGTACTGCTCACACATCTCGCGCACCCAGGGGCGGTCACCGTCGTCGAGCACCCAGGTCTCGTGGGCGGGCTCGAGTCGGCAGGCAGCGGCCACGGTCGGCGCCAGCACCGCCTCGGGCTCGTTGTAGGTCGGGACGAACACGACCGTCGGTGGGAACGTCTGGTCGACGCCGGCTCGCGGAGGCGCCTGGGCATCGAGGCGCCACAGGGTGAACAGCCGAAGGACCAGGCCGCAGATCGGCAACGCCTCGAAGGTCCACAGCGCCCAACCGGCGATCTGGGAGGCACCGCTGTCGGGGATCGTGTAGACCGCCCGCCACGTCAGGTACGAACCCATCGCGAGGATCGCGACCACCGCGCCGAGTCGGGCCAGCCACGCCGTCCGCGTAGGTTCCCGATGGGGTGGACTCAGCAGCGCACTCCACGCCGCCAGTCGCTCAGTCCGAGGAGCAACCGTGTCGGTCAATTGTCTGTGCCCTCCCAGCTCGACAACTTGATCCGGGCAAGGATCCTAGCCGTGTCATTGGCAAGGGATCTCCGCACCTGAGCATTCGACGTACGTTGGTGCCATGACTGGCGAGCTGGACAACCTGCGCGACTACCTCACCCACTACCGCGGGACGTTGGAGCGCAAGTGCGCCGGACTCTCCCCCGAGCAGATGGCCACCCGCTCCGTGCCGCCGAGCTCGATGAGTCTGCTCGGCATGGTTCGGCACCTGGCGCGGGTCGAGCACTTCTGGTTCCAGCGCGCCCTGGTCGAGGTCGACGGCGAGAGGTTGTACGACGACGGGGATGCCGGGTTCGCGGTGGTCGAGCCGACTGCGGCGGCCGTGGAGGAGGCGTGGGACGCCTGGCGCGAGCAGGTCGCGCTGGCCGACGCGTGGCTGGACCAGCTCACCGACGACGGGCTCGGCGCAACCGTGACCTACCGCCAGGGCACGGAGACCTCTGCCATCCGCGACATCCTCGTCCACATGGTCGAGGAGTACGCCCGCCACTGCGGTCATGCCGACCTGCTCCGCGAGTGCATCGACGGAGTCACCGGCGAGTGAGCGAGGATGGCCGGGTGAGCTTCATCCTCGACGACGCCGTCGCGTCACAGGCCCTCGGCAACGGTGTGCACCGGGTCCGGATCACCGCCGACTGGAACACCGCCAACCAGACACCGAACGGCGGCTACGTCCTCGCGCTGCTCCAGCACGCCGTGCTCCAGGAGTCGGCCCACCCGGACGCGTTGAGCATTTCGATCACCTACTTCCGCCCCGCACTGCCCGGCCCTGCCGACATTCGGGTCCGCGAGGTCCGCAAGGGGCGCCGGGTGTCGACGTACGACGCCGTGCTGGTCCAGGAGGACAAGGAGGTCGCCCACGCCGTCGTCAGCACCCACGACTGGGACGCGGCGGGATCGGTCGAGCACATCCCCCACGCTGCCCCCGACGTACCGCGCCCTGAGGACTGCGAGGACGCCAGCCACCTGATCCCCGCCGGCATGGTACCGATCCTCGATCTCTACTCCTACCGCGCACCCGTCGTCGCCGGCTGGCTGCGCGGCGAGCCGACGGGCGTCACCGAGTCCCTGTGCTGGATCCGCTCGACCGACGAGCGGCCGGTCGACGCGCTGCTCGCCGGTGCCATGGTCGATGCGTTCCCGCCGGTGACCGCCGAGATCGGGCACCTCGCCTCGGCGACCATCCAGCTCACGGTGCACTATCGCCGGCGCCCCGAGACCACGTGGGCGCTCGGCCACGTCGTCACCCGCCATGTCATCGCCGGCTATCACGACGAGGACGTCGAGTTGTGGGACGAGCAGGGCCGACTGATCGCCCAGAGCCGTCAACTGGCGATCCTCGCCAACGGATAGGATCACGCCACGTGACTGCCGCATGGGGCTTCGGCCTGACGACGTACGCCGCCGACCAGACTGTCCTCGACACCTGGTTCCCTTCGCCCGCGCTGGGCGACAAGCCCGCCGATGCGCAGGCACCCGCCGACCTGGTCGCGCTCGAAGGCGCTGACGAGGCGCGCGGAGTGACCCGCAAGGTCAACCTGGTCGAGGTCGCAGACCTGTCCGCCCCGCCGACCGACACCGTCGAGGTGTGGCTGCGCCTCCACCTGCTCTCCCATCGCCTGGTGCAGCCGCACGGCCAGAACCTCGACGGCATCTTCGGTCTGCTCACCAACGTGGTGTGGACCTCTGCCGGTCCGTGCGCGATCGAGGGCTTCGAGCTCACCCGCGCCCGCCTGCAGGCGGCGGGCCAACACGTCACTGTCTTCGGCGTCGACAAGTTCCCGCGCCTGGTCGACTACGTGATCCCGGCGGGGGTCCGGATCGCTGACGCCGACCGGGTCCGACTCGGCGCGCACCTCGCTGAGGGCACGACCGTCATGCACGAGGGCTTCGTCAACTTCAACGCCGGAACGCTCGGCACGTCGATGGTCGAGGGCCGGATCTCGGCGGGCGTGGTGGTCGGCGAGGGCACGGATGTCGGCGGCGGCGCCTCGATCATGGGGACCCTCTCGGGCGGCGGAACGCAGCGCATCACGCGCTCGCCGAGCGTGATGCGC
>JASLDK010000098.1 GCA_030145945.1 Nocardioides sp. | reverse complement strand
GGCAGGTGGATTCTCGCTATGCCGGGATCTGCGCCAGCTGGGTGCGCGACGGGGCGTAGGGCCGGATCAGCAGCCGCATGCCCGCCTCCTGCGGAGTGCGGTCCGCCTTGCGACCGTTGCACGGACCGCAGGCGGCCACGGTGTTGAGCCAGGTCCACTCGCCTCCGCGGCTCTGCGGCAGCAGGTGGTCGATCGTGTTGGCGTGCCGCCCGCAGTAGGCGCACCGGTGGCGGTCGCGCCGGAGCACGTTGCTGCGCGAATAGCCAGCGGGGCGATACATCCACTTCGCCGCGACGTAGCGCACCAGTCGGATCACCCGCGGCCACGGGTGCGGCCCGATCATCCGGTCCGCCTGCGCCTCCTCGACGGTCGCGACCTCGCGGAAGAGCATCCGGACCGCATGCTGGAAGGACACCGAGCCGAGCGGCTCATAGGAGGCGTTGAGCAGCGTCACGGTCGTCATCGCCGCCTCCTTCGCCTCATGGTGCTCGCCGGGTGTCAGTCGGATCCTGATCCGTCTGCGTTTCCGTAGGGCCACGAAGGCGTGAAGAGCAGACGTCGTCTGCGATTCCGACGTCTCGAATGTACGTCGGCCGGCGGGCCCGGCTCCACTGGTTTGTGGTGGGGAGCCGGGCGACTGCCGTGCCGTCGCCAGGTCCGTCAGGCACCCATCTCGGGGATCGGGGTGCGCAGTGTCTTGTCGGCCAACCAGGACTCGAGGTTGGCGAGCGTCAGCTCCCGCATGGCCGCCCGTGTCTCGTGGGTGCCGGACCCGACGTGGGGAAGCAGCACCACGTTGTCGAGGGCGGTCAGGGCCGTGGGCACGCCGGGTTCGTCCGCAAAGACGTCGAGTCCGGCGCCGCCCAGTCGGTGCTCCTGCAACGCGGCGATCAGCGCGGGCTGGTCGACGACGGAGCCGCGGGCGACGTTGACGAGCACGCCGTCGGGACCCAGCGCGTCGAGCACCGCGCGGTCGACCAGTGCCTCGGTGCCGGCGCCACCCGGGACGACCACGACCAGGTTGTCGACGGCCGCCGCCAGCTCGACCGCCGAGGCGGCGTACGGATAGGCGACGCCATGGACCTGTCGCCGGTTGTGATAGCTCACCGTGCAGCCGAGTGTCTCCAACCGGGTCGCCACCGCCTGCCCGATCCGGCCCAGCCCGAGGATGCCCACGCGGCTCCCGGAGACCTGCGGCGTGAGGGGGTACGCCCCCGCCGGCCAACGGCCCTCGCGCACGAACCGGTCGGCGGTGACCACCTCCCGGCGTACGGCGAGCAGCAGCGCGAGCGCCGTCTCCGCCACCGCGTCGTCGAGCACCTCCGGGGTGTTGCTCACCGCGATCCCACGGGCCAGCGCGGCGGGCACGTCGATGTTGTCGTAGCCGACCCCGTGGTTGGCGATCACGCCGAGCCGGGGCAGCGCTGCGATCAGGTCGGCACCGACCCGGCCGGTGTTGGTGGCGACGATCCCGACCACGTCGCGCGCGCGGGTGGCGAGGTCGTCGGGATCGACGGCGTCATAGCGCTCGCCGACGGCGTCGTGGAGCTGCTGACTGAGCGGGGGCACGCGGAGGATCGTCGGTCGGCTCACCCGTCCAACATATGAGGCGCGCCCATGTCGCCGGGTCAGCTCCGGCCAGCCGCCAGCATGCCTTCGCGGGTGGCCACCTTGACCCGTGCTCGGCCCTCGGCGTCGCCGAGCGCGATCTCGTGGGCGTCGAGCGCCTCCCAGCCGGTGTGGGTGACGACCTCGATGCCGCGTTCGGCGAGGTAGGCGTCGACGTCCTCGGGGCGGCGGCCGGCGGCGGTCTCCTCTGCGTTGATGCCGGCGGCGTCCGCCGCGGTCAGGTCAGCGAGCAGGTGACCGACGGTCTCGGCCGCGTCGGACTTGGTGTGCCCGATCAGGCCGACCGGGCCGCGCTTGATCCACCCCGTGACGTAGATGCCCGCGAGAGGAGTGCCGTCCAGGTCGAGCACCCGGCCGCCGGCGTTGGGGATCACCGCGTTGCGGTGGTCGAAGGGCAGCCCGGGCAGCGCGCTGCTGCGATAGCCGATCGCTCGATAGACCTGCTGCACCTCCCAGTCGCTCACCTCGCCCGTGCCCTCGACATTGCCGTCTGCCTCGGGGGAGTGGGTGCGCTCGGTGCGCAGCGTCGTCACCCTGCCCTCGGCGTCGGTCATGATCTCGGTGGGTGCCTCGGCGAAGTGCAGGTGGATCCGGTGCGGCTTGCCGACCGGTTCCGCGCCCACCCACGACGTGAGGGTGTTGAGCACCATCTTCTGCGCCTTGTGCTCGGCGATGTGCGCCATGCCGTGCTGGTCGACGTCGAACCCCTCGGGGTGCACGATCACCTCGACGTTGGGGGAGTGGTTGAGCTCGCGGAGCTCCAGCGGCGAGAACTTCGCGTAGGCCGGCCCGCGGCGCGCGAACACGTGCACATCGGTGATGGTCTTGGCCTTCAGCCCCGCATGGACGTGCGGCGGGATGTCGGTGACGAGCATCTCGTCGCCGGTCTTCGCGAGCACCCGCGCCACGTCGAGGGCGACGTTGCCGACGCCGAGGACGGCAACGCTGGTGGCCTCCAGCGGCCAGGTCTGCGGCACGTCGGGGTGGGCGTCGTACCAGGAGACGAAGTCGGCGGCACCGAACGAGTGCTCCTCGCCGGGGATGCCGAGGTCGCGGTCGGCCATCGCGCCGGTGGAGACGATGACGGCGTCGTAGAACTCGCGCAGATCCTCGAGCTTCACGTCCACGCCGTATTCGACGTTGCCGAGGAAGCGGACCTCCGGCTTGGCAAGCACCCGCTGGAGGGCCTTGATGATCTCCTTGATCCGCGGGTGGTCGGGCGCGACGCCGTAGCGGACGAGGCCGAAGGGCGCGGGGAGCCGCTCGAGGATGTCGACGGAGACGGGGCACTCAGCGGTCCTGGTCAGGATGTCCGCGGCAAAGATGCCGGCCGGTCCGCCGCCGATGATGGCCACACGAAGAGTCATGCTCCCGATGTTGCCGAAGACCTCGAGCTCACAGAACGAGGTTGTGGTTGGGTGCTCACAAGATAGGGTTGTGAGCATGTTGGCGCCGCATGTCCCGGATCTACGGGCACTTGAGTTGTTGGTCACGGTGGCGCGCACCGGGTCGCTGGGTGCTGCGGCGGCCGAGTTGGGCATCAGCCAGCAGGCGGCTTCCTCCCGGGTGCGGACCATGGAGGCTCTGGTCGGCGAGCCGTTGGTGGCCCGGAGCAAGCGAGGATCCGAGCTCACGCCGACCGGCGAACTCGTGGTCCAGTGGGCCGATCGGGTGCTCGATGCGGCGCAGGCGCTCGACGCCGGCATCACCGCGTTGCGCGCCGATCGCCGCGGCCACCTCGACATCGCGGCCAGTCTGACCATCGCCGAGCATCTGCTCCCCGGCTGGTTGGTGGGTCTGCGCGCCCAACAGGTGCAGCGCGGGCAGCAGCCCACCGAGGTCAGGATGACGGCCACCAACAGTGCCCGCGTCGCCGAACTCGTCACCTCGGGCGAGGTCGCCCTCGGCTTCGTCGAGGGCCCGGAGGCGCCGCGTGGCCTGCGCCGTCGTCTCATCGGGACCGACGAGCTGCTCGTGGTGGTGGGCCCGAGGCACCCGTGGGCGGAGCGCTCCCGCCGGCGCGTCAGTGCGGAGACGTTGGCTGCCACGCCTCTCGTCGTACGGGAGACAGGGTCGGGAACCCGCACCGTCCTGGAGCGCGCGCTGGCCGGCTTCGACCAGGTGGCCCCGGCCCTCGAGTTCTCGAGCACGGCGGCCGTCCGTTCCGCCGTGGTCGCCGGCGCTGGCCCCGCGGCCGTCGGCGCTCACGCCGTCCGCGACGACCTCGCCACCGGCCGCCTCGTCCGGATCACCGTCACCGGCCTCGATCTGACCCGACGCCTCAACGCCGTCTGGTCCGGTGGCCCTCACCCGCCCGAGGGGCCTGCGCGGGAGTTGGTCGCCTGGGCGGCTCGCTCCCATCGCACCTGATGTATCTGTCGTTCCCGAGCGACTTCGAGAGCAGAATCGTCAGGTACGACGGTGGCGCAGCCACAACTCACGCTGAGATGGGGTGAGGGCTCGTCGTCGTGCCACAGTTGAGGTGTCGACCCACCAGTCGGGCTGTTCGAGTGTCCATTGGCGCGGGCCGGTTCTTGCCGAGGCGCGCTCGAGGGCACCGTGCAGCCGGTAGCGGAACCGGTCGAATTCGCCTCGGCCAGCCATCATGGTGACGACCTCGATGCCCACCCGCCGAGTGACCTCTTCACGCATCAGGTCGCGGCTGTGCCGGCCGCTCTCGAGATGATCGGCGCCGTCGTAGTCGCCGGCCACCCCGGTCCTCGGGTCGAAGAGGTCGGGAGTGAAGAGATGCCTTCCTGACAGATCGAAGATGGGTGGGTTGCACAACAAGGGCGTGTTGCGGAAGGTCGTCCAGCACCATCGCATGACGACCTCCATCGGCGACCAGGCGTTCTCGTCGGCGGCGGCCAGTGCCCTCTCCAGTCGCTTCTTCCCGCAGCGGTTGAAGAGCCGACGTGTGTAGATGTGCAGAGAGTCGAGATCGACGAGATCGTCGTACGCCGCCATGTCGATCGCCCGCACGGCGGCCACGTCGTCTGCGGCCGTGCGCGCCAGGTGGGTCACAGAGCGGAGCGGGACGGTGATCGGCAGGCCGTCGACGACCATGACGTCGTCCTCGAAGAGCCAGTCCTCGGAGAGCTCGACACCGGGCCGCCCGCGGGCACATCGCTGATCGCCGAGCGCGACTGTCACCGGGAGCTGCTGGCCTTCGCGATCGAGGCCGTCGAACCAGCGAGCACCGAGCCAGTGCAGCGCTGCCCACCCCGTCGCAGCAGATCCGGGTGGTAGGCACGCGACAGCCTCGACGATGCGTTGTTCGGTGGTGACGGGAAGTTTGCTGGGCGTGAAGAACCCAGGCCCCGCGCGTCGCCAGCGTGGTCCTCGGACCTGGCCAGGTGTTGGGCCGTCGATGCCCTCCGGGTCGACACGGACGGGTACTGCGATGGCTAGGCGGGTGATCTCGAGAGCTGCCATGCCGGTGAGCATTGGCGCGAACGAGATGAACGTCGCGGGCTGTTTTCGTTTTCCACAGGGCCGGTGGCCGGGGCCTCATCGCACCTGACGTATTTGTCGCTTTCAGGCGCTCCGGACCGCGGATTCGTCAGGTGCGATGCGCGCCTGGAGCGGATCAGGCGTGGATGGGGGTCTTCGCCAGGATCTCGGCGATGGAGTCGTCAGTGCAGGTCGCCCAGAACCCGCCGACGACGTCCTCGAGTTGGGTGAAGGAGTCCGCGACGTAGAGGACGTCCTGGTAGTCGGTGATGTCGTAGGTCTGCGTGCCCATGGCGGCGATGTCGAGGGGGCGGATGGTCA
>JASLDK010000087.1 GCA_030145945.1 Nocardioides sp. | reverse complement strand
CGGGCAGGGCAACTTCGGCTCGCCGGGCAACGACCCGGCCGCGGCCATGCGCTACACCGAGTGCCGGATGGCGCCGCTGGCCATGGAGATGGTCCGGGGGATCGACGAGGAAACCGTCGACATGACCCCCAACTATGACGGCAAGACCGAGGAGCCGACGATCCTGCCGGCCCGGTTCCCCAACCTGCTGGTGAATGGCAGCGCGGGCATTGCCGTTGGTATGGCCACCAACATCCCGCCGCACAACCTGCGCGAGGTCGCGGACGGTGCGATCTGGGCGCTCGAGCACCCCGACGCCACCCGCGAGGAGCTGCAGGACGAGCTCGTCAACCGCATCAAGGGCCCCGACTTCCCCAACGGCGCGTTGATCGTGGGCCGTGAGGGCATCGAGCAGGCCTACCGCACCGGTCGCGGCTCGATCACCCAGCGCGCGATCATCGAGGTCGACGAGGACAAGTCGGGTCGCACCGTCCTGGTCATCACCGACCTTCCCTACATGGTCAACCCCGACAACCTGCTGGTGAAGATCGCCGAACTCGCCGACGCCGGCAAGGTCCAGGGCATCAGCGACGTCCGCAACGAGACGTCCTCGCGCGTGGGCCAGCGGATCGTCGTCGTGCTCAAGCGCGACGCGGTCGCCCGGGTCGTGCTCAACAACCTGCTCAAGCACACCGAGCTGCAGACCAACTTCTCCGCCAACATGCTGGCGCTGGTCGACGGCGTCCCGCGCACGCTGAGCATCGACCAGTTCATCAGCAACTGGGTCGAGCACCAGGTCGAGGTCATCCGTCGTCGTACCGAATATCGCCTCCGCAAGGCCGAGGAGCGCGCGCACATCTTGCGCGGCCTGGTCAAGGCGCTCGACATGCTCGACGAGGTCATCGCCCTCATCCGGCGCTCGCCCGACGTCGCCGAGGCGCGCGCGGGCCTGATGGAGCTGCTCGACATCGACGAGCTCCAGGCCACCGCGATCCTCGACATGCAGCTGCGCCAGTTGGCCGCGCTGCAGCGGCAGAAGATCATCGACGAGCTCGCCGAGCTCGAGATCGTGATCGCCGACCTCAAGGACATCATCGCCAACGTCGCACGGCAGCGGCAGATCGTGATCGAGGAGCTTACCGCGATCGTCGACAAGTACGGCGACGACCGGCGCACCCAGATCATCGCGGCCGCCGGCGACATGTCGATGGAGGACCTGATCCCGGACGAGGACCAGGTCGTCTCGATCACCCGCGGCGGCTATGCCAAGCGGACCCGCGCCGACCAGTACCGCACCCAGAAGCGCGGCGGCAAGGGCGTCCGGGGCGCCTCGCTGCGCGGCGACGACGTGGTCGAGCACTTCATCGCGACCACCTCGCACCACTGGCTGCTGTTCTTCACCACGGCTGGTCGGGTCTACCGGACCAAGGTCTACAACCTGCCCGAGGCGTCCCGTGACGCGAAGGGCGGTCACGTCGCCGGGCTGTTGTCGTTCCAGCCGGACGAGTCGATCGCCCAGGTGCTGGCGATCCGCGACTACGAGCAGGCGCCGTACCTCGTGCTCGCGACGCGGACGGGTCTGGTCAAGAAGACCCGCCTCGGTGACTACAACAGCCCCCGCCAGGCCGGTGTCATCGCGATCAACTTCCGCGAGGACGACGACGAGCTGATCGGCGCCGAGCTGGTGAGCAGCGACGACTCGAGCCTCCTGGTCACCCGCAAGGGGCAGTCGATCCGCTTCAACGCCGACGACGAGCAGCTGCGGCCGATGGGCCGGGCGACGTCCGGTGTCACCGGCATGACGTTCCGCGACGGGGACGCACTGCTGTCGATGACCGTGATCCGGGCCGCCGACGCCGCGCACGAGGAGTCGGACGAGAACGTCCAGTACGTCTTCACGATCACCGACGGCGGCTTCGCCAAGCGCACCCGGATCTCCGACTACAAGATCCAGGGACGCGGTGGCCTCGGCGTGAAGGCGATGGCGCTCGGCAACGAGGACCGCGGCTCGCTCGTCGGTGCCTTCATCGTCGTCGACGGTGACGAGGTCCTCTCCATCACCCAGACCGGCCAGGTCGTCCGCAGCCCCATCAACGCGGACTTCCGCCCGACCGGCCGCTCCACGCAGGGCGTCACCTTCCTCAAGCTCAAGGGCAAGGACCAGGTCGCCGTCGTCACTCGCTCCGTCGAGGCGAAGGAGGCCGACGAGGAGGGTGCCGAGGGCGCTGTCGAGGACTTGGTTGAGGGCGAGGGTGCCGCGACGGAATCGCCCGTTCAGGCTCCGGATGCCACAATCGAAGCGTCCGACGGTGGGTCGGACGATTCTGGGGAGAGTGAGAGCTGATGACCGAGAGCGTCGAGGACACGGTGGTCCGACCACCGTCCAATGCCGCACGCCCGGCCGGCGCACCCGCTCATCCCGCTCCGTCGGCCCCGGCTCCGGTCCGCGCTCCCCGTCGGGCTCGGCTCCGGCTCACCCGGGTCGACCCCTGGTCGGTCATGAAGACCTCGTTCCTGCTGTCGATCGCCTTCGCCGTCGTCACCGTGGTCTCGGTGGCGATGGTGTGGCAGGTCCTCGGCGCTGCTGGCGTCTGGGACTCGATCAACTCCACCATCCAGGAGGGCATCGGCGGCCAGGACGTCGCGTCCTTCCGGATCGAGGACTACGTCGGCACCAGCCGGGTGCTCGGCTTCACGATGCTGGTCGCGGCCATCGACGTCGTACTCATCACGGCCGCGTCCACCCTGGTCGCCTTCCTCTACAACATGTCGGCAGCCCTCCTCGGCGGCGTGGAGATCACGCTCGCCGAGGACCAGTGACCGCCCCGTTTTGTCGCCTGATCCGGGCCTCCGGTAAGGTCTGACCTCGGCTTGCTGCGGAGGGGCTTCCACCCGAACCAGCCGGCCACCCGGGCCTATAGCTCAGACGGTTAGAGCACCACACTGATAATGTGGGGGTCAGAGGTTCAAGTCCTCTTAGGCCCACGGAAAGCCCCGGCCGCGTCACGCGGACCGGGGTTCTTTCGAAGAAGGAGCAAAGTCATGAAGAAGATCCTCCTCGCGCTGTTCGGCCTGGTCGGCGTCGTCGTCGCCGGCAAGAAGCTGCAGCAGGGCAAGGCCGAGCAGGCCCTGTGGGCCGAGGCCACCGACACGCTCCCCAAGAACTGAATCACCCCCCGGACGTCGAGGAGGCGCGCCAGCGCCGTCACGAGACGCCCGGACTACGGGGCCTTGGCGCAATTGGTAGCGCACCTGCTTTGCAAGCAGGGGGTTAGGGGTTCGAGTCCCCTAGGCTCCACCACGTGAAACCGCAGGTCAGCCTGCGGTTTCTGTCATTTCTGCAGGCTTGTGGGACGTCTCCCAGGCGTCCAGTCCATGGGTCGGTTTGGACCATGCGCAGCAACCTCGCCAGCAAGCAACTTCCGCGGCCGCAACCGTGCTGCAAGCATTAGGCGGTCTCGTTGCTGTCGCAACCCCTGTCCGAGGTGAGATTGCAACCATCGGATGTGGTGGTCGGCCGGCAGTGAAATCCGCACTAATTAGGTCTCGGGCGGCGGACGATGCCCCTAACGTGGTCCACGTCAGAGCCGCGAGAGCTATTGGGGGAGTGGGACGTGGGTCGCCGTGCGGCTTCTGGGCGAATTCCGCACGGTTGGACGTTGGTCGGGATACTGGTGGTAGGAGCGCTGTGGTTCACGCTAGCGATCCCTAGTGTGCGCTCAGCCATCAACGAAGCAACCGTCGTTCCCCTGCCCGGTT
>JASLDK010000066.1 GCA_030145945.1 Nocardioides sp. | reverse complement strand
GCGGCGCGAAGCAGAGCCAGACCACGATGGTCAGCTGCCAGCTGTAGAACAGCATGATCAGGGTCGCGACCAGCACCTGGCCGATGCTCACGATGCCGATGACGCCGCCGAAGACGAGGAACTGGCTGACCTGGTCGACGTCGCTGGTGACCCGCGAGACGAGCGCACCGCGGCGTTCGGTGTTCTGGGTGAGCAGCGGAAGGTCGTGCACGTGCCGGAACGCCTTGACCCTCAGCGTCGCGAGGCCGCGCTCGGCGGAGGTGAACAGCCGTGCCGTCATGGCGTACGACGCCCAACTGGTGACGATGATCGCGGCTGCGGCGGCCAACGCGAGCCAGGTGGTGTAGCCGAGGTCAGGCCCGTCGGGTCCGCGCAGGCCCTTGTCCACGGTCTGCTGGACGGCGATGGGAACGACGACCTGCCCGACCGACGCAAGGACGGCGAGAGCGAGGGTCCAGCCGACGCCCTCGGTGAGCTCGGGCGAGTGGCGGATGCCGCGACGCATGGTCTCCCAGGCGCCGACATCCTCGCCGGAGTTGAGAGTCGTGGTCATGCGGTCACCTCCTCCTGCTCGGACTCCTGGTCGGACTCCTGCTCGAACTCCGGCTCGGTCTCGGTCTCGTAGGCATTGACGAGCCGTGCGTAGTCGGCGTTGCGGGCGACGAGCTCGCCGTGCGGACCGCGGTCGGCGATCCGTCCGTCGACGAGGTAGAGCACCTCGTCGGCCAGACCGATGGTGGCTTTGCGGTAGGCGACGACGACGAGTGTCGCTCCGGCCCCGCCGGCGTCGTCGTCGCGGAGCCCCGCGAGGATCCGCGCCTCCACCTCGGGATCGACGGCTGAGGTGGCGTCATCGAGGACGAGCAGCCGCGGATGCCGGACGAGAGCGCGCGCGAGGGAGAGCCGCTGTCGTTGGCCACCGGACAGTGAGGTGCCGCGTTCCCCCAGCCTGGTGTCGAGACCGTCGGCCAGAGCAGCGACGAATCCGTCAGCCTGGGCGGTCCGCAGCGCTGCCCACACCTCTTCGTCGCTGAGATCCAGACCCAGCGTGACGTTGCCGCGGACGGTGTCGTCGAACAGGAACGCCGTTTGCGGTACGACGGCCAGCAGGTCCGCGAGCGCGCCGCGACGCAGGTCTCGCAGATCGGTGCCGTCGACGCGGATCGCGCCAGCATCGACGTCGACCAGCCGGGCAAGGAGGCCGGTGAGCGTGCTCTTCCCGGATGCCGTTGCCCCGACGAGGGCAACCGTCCGACCGGGTTCGACGTCGAAGGTGAGGCCGCCCAGCAGGGGGCGCTCGGGCGTGTATGCGAAGGCTGCCCCATCCACCTCCAGTCGCACGCCGTCGGTCGAGGTGGGCGCCGGCTGGTCGCCGTACTCCATCGCACCGGTGGCTGCCAGGACCGAGGCGACCCGGCGATAGCCAACGACGCTGCGGGGAAAGTCGCCGAGCAACCAGCCGATGGAGCGGATCGGGAACGCGACGACGGTGAGGAGGTAGGAGATCGTGACGACATCCCCGGCAGCTGTGGAGCCTGAGATGACGCGGTGGACACCGAGAACGAGGACGACCAGCACGGCCAGGTTGGGCAGTGCGGCGAGGGCTGGGTCGAAGGCGGCGCGGATCCGGCCGACCTTGATGTTGGCCTCTCGCAACTCCTCGGCCTTGGCGCGGAAGCGGGTCGTCTCCTCGGGTTCGCGGCCCAGTGTCTTCACGACGAGGGCTCCGTCGAAGGACTCGTGCGCGATCTCCGAGAGCTCGGCACGCAACTCCTGCGCGCGGGTCGCCCATGTGCTGGCGCGGCGTTGGTAGATCACGTTCGCGCCGATGACGAGCGGGAAGACGAGGAGACCGACACTCGCGAGGGCGAGGTCGGTCAACAGCATCTGCACGACCGCGATCACCATCATCGCGACCGTTCCGACAGCCATCGGCAGCGGCGCGATGGGCCCCCACGCGGCCTCGACGTCGGCGTTGGCGTTGGACAACAGCTCCCCCGTCGGGTGCTTCTGGTGCCACGCCATCGGCAGGCGGAGGTACTGGCGAGTCACGGCCCGTCGACTCGACGCCTGCATCCGGTACTGCATGACGCCCGCGCCCAGACGCCGCGCCACGATGCCCACGGCCCGCAGGATCGCGACCCCGACGAACAGCCCGAGAACCGCCCACAACATCCCGGCACCGATCTCGCCGTTCTTGAACGCCGGCAGCACCACGTGGTCCGTCGACCAGCCCAGCACCCACGCGTCCGCGACCGTCAACGCGCCGAACAGCACACTGCCGATGGTGGACACCGCAAAGATCCACGGCTCCTGCTTGATCGCCACCCACAGCACGCCGAAGCCGGCTGACGTCGTACCGCTCCTGGTGCTCACCTCAGCCCGCAACCCGCCACGGGACAAGCCTATTCCTGACGACCATGAGCGCAGCCTTGAAGCCCCACCCCTCGCTCGTGCTTGATCGCCGAGCTACGCGGACGCGCGGGCTGCGTGGGCCAGCGCCAACAACCGACTCCGAGCAGGATTCGGCGTACGCGCGGCCCACCTCACCCAGGCCTCCGGGTGACCCGGCTGCACGAGTCGTCGTACCTCGTCCTGGATGCGGGGATTGAGTACGGCGGCGGC
>JASLDK010000004.1 GCA_030145945.1 Nocardioides sp. | reverse complement strand
AGTCGGTCGTCGAGGGCACCGAGCTCAACAACGCCAGCGCGCAGACCCCGCAGAACGGCGTCGGCTGGGTCGTCGCCATCGAGATGGGCAACAGCAAGGACCGCGCCCACCCCAAGGGTTCGGCCGGCGCCTCCGACGACTTCGAGGCCGTCTCCCGCGCCTTCGCCGGCACCAACGAGCAGTTCGCCGTGGTCCTCGACGGCCAGGTGCTGACCTACCCCGTCATGAACAGTGTCATCACCGACGGTCGCTCGCAGATCGAGGGCAACTTCACCGAGCAGAGCGCGCTCGACCTCGCCAACAGCCTGAAGTTCGGTGCGTTGCCGATCAAGTTCGACGACAAGCAGACCTCGGTCGAGGAGATCGGGCCTTCCCTGGCCGGCAACCAACTCTCCGCAGGCATGCTCGCCGGCGGCATCGGCCTGGCGCTGGTGATGCTCTACTGCCTGCTCTACTACCGCGGCCTCGGCCTCGTGGTCGTCAGCTCGCTCTTCGTCGCCGCGATCATCACCTACGCGATGGTGCTGCTGCTCAGCAAGACCGCAGGCTTCACCCTCACCCTGCCCGGCATCGCCGGACTGATCATCGCGGTCGGCATCACCGCCGACTCGTTCGTCATCTTCTTCGAGCGCATCCGCGACGAGATGCGCGAAGGAAAGTCGATGCGGGTCGCCGTGGAGACCGGATGGGCGCGGGCGCGCGTCACCCGGGTGGCGGCCAACACGGTCCAGATCCTCTCGGCGCTGGTGCTCTACATCTTCGCCACCGGCGCAGTGAAGGGCTTCGGTTTCGCGCTGGGTCTGACCACCCTGATCGACCTCGCCGTCCTGTTCTGGTTCACCAAGCCGATGGTGTCGTGGCTCGCCCAGTTCAAGGCGTTCAACTCCGGGCACAAGCTGTCCGGCCTCAGCAAGGAGACCTTGGGCATGGACATCACGCCCTCACGCCGTACTCGCGTTGCGGGAGGTGACGCCTGATGGGCAAGATGTCGCAGCTCGGCAACGAGCTCTACCAGGGCCGCAAGTCGATCAACTTCGTCAGCCGCCCGTGGTTGTTCTACGCCATCTCGGGCACGGTCGTCGCGCTGTCGATCCTCGTGCTCTTCCTCAAGCCCCTCAACATGGGCGTCGAGTTCACGGGTGGTACGACGCTGTCGGTGCCGGTGGGTTCCGGCAACGCCACGCAGGACAATGCCGACAAGCTCGTCGAGAAGGTGGCCAAGTCCGGCATCAAGAACGCCGAGAACCCCACGGTCACGACCGAGGGCAACTCGTCGCTCACGATCCAGGTCGAGAACCTCTCGCAGAAGCAGCGCGAGGAGATGACGAGCCTGATCCACGGCGAGTTCAAGCAGGTTCAAGCCGGCGACATCACCATCCAGGACATCGGCCCCAGTTGGGGGCAGGAGGTCGCCAAACGAGCTGGTCTCGGCGTCGCGATCTTCCTCCTCCTCGTCGTGCTGTTCATCTGGGGATACTTCCGTGAGTGGCGGATGTCGGTCGGCGCGTTCGTCGCGCTGTTCCACGACGTGATGCTCACCGTGGGTGTCTACGCACTCTCCGGGTTCCAGGTGACTCCCGCGGCCGTGACCGGCCTGCTCGCGATCCTCGGCTTCTCGCTCTACGACACGGTGGTCGTGTTCGACAAGATCAAGGAGAACACCACCACCCTGCGCAAGAACACCCAGTCGTACGCCGATGCGGCCAACCTCGCCGTCAACCAGACCCTGGTCCGCTCGATCAACACCTCGATCGTCGCGCTCCTCCCGATCGGCGCGATCTTGTGGGTCACCGCGGTCCAGCTCGGTGCAAGCTCGTTGCAGGACCTCGCGCTCGCGCAGTTCGTCGGCATGGGCGTCGGCGTCTACTCCTCGGTGATGCTCGCGCCGCGTGTCCTGGTCCACCTGAAGATGCAGGAGAGCGAGACGCAGGTGCAGGCCCGTCGGGCCAAGGCCAAGCAGCGCGCGTTGGCCGACCGCTATGCCTCGGTGCCGGTCGCCCGCGACGAGGCCCCGGCGACGAGTGGCCGCGGGATCGACCCGGACGCCGTCCCCGACGAACTGCTCGACGACGAGTTCGAGATCGAGGTCGGCGACGACACGACCCCTGCTCGGCGTACGACTCCGAACACCGATGCTCTCGGCAAGGGACGCACGGCACCGACGCAGAATCGCCCGGTCAACGACAGCGGAAGTTCCGGCCGCAAGCAGCCGATGCGCCAGACGCGCTCCAAGCGCGGCAAGAAGTAGCGGCGTGACCGGTCTCGTTGACGTCCGGGACGCTGCGGTCGACGCCCTGGATCGGCTGGTTCGCGACATCCCGGACTTCCCGGAGCCCGGCATCGTCTTCAAGGACATCACGCCGATGCTGGCCGACCCGGCTGGCTTCGGCGCTGTCGTCGCGGCGCTGGCCGAGATCGGTCGCGATGCAGACGGTCGGGTTGCCGTCGACAAGGTGGTCGGGATGGAAGCTCGAGGTTTCATCCTCGCCGCGCCCGTCGCGCTCGCCCTCGGCGTCGGGTTCGTTCCGGTCCGCAAGGCCGGAAAGCTGCCACACGACACCCACCAGGTCGCCTATTCGCTCGAGTACGGCGAGGCGGTGCTCGAGCTGCATCGAGACGCCGTGGCGCCCGGCGACCGGGTGTTGCTGATCGACGACGTCCTCGCCACCGGCGGGACGGCGCAGGCCACCTGCGATCTCGTCCGCCGGTGCGGTGGAGTGCCCGCTCACTTCGCGGTGCTGATGGAGCTCGGGTTCCTCTCGGGGCGCGCCCGGTTGGGCGACGTACCCGTGACGGCGCTGCAGGCGATCTGATCTGACCCGTGACCTCGGCGTGAGGGACGCCACTAGACTGTTGCAATGACCGAGGAGAGCACAGAATCACGCGTGACACCGCGGGTTCCGCTCGCGCCGGCCTCGACCCCGGCCCCAGCTGAAGCCAGCAGCGGCCGCGGTGTCCGCGCCCGTCTGGCACGGATGGGCAGTCGCTCGCAGGTCTCCAACCCGGTCCTGGAATCGTTGTTCCGGGCGGTTCGGGCCAACCACCCGAAGGCAGACCTCGCTCTTCTCGAACGCGCCTATGCGACGGCCGAGCGGCTGCACATCGACCAGAAGCGCAAGAGCGGCGATCCCTACATCACGCATCCACTCGCGGTCACCACCATTCTCGCCGGCATCGGCATGACCGAGCCGACGTTGGTCGCGGCTCTGCTGCACGACACCGTCGAGGACACGCCGTACACCCTCGACGAGTGTCGCCGTGACTTCGGTGACGAGGTGGCGCTCCTGGTTGACGGGGTGACCAAGCTCGACAAGGTCGTCTATGGCGAGTCGGCCAATGCGGAGACCATCCGCAAGATGATCGTCGCGATGTCGCGAGACATCCGGGTCCTCGTGATCAAGCTCGCCGACCGCCTGCACAACATGCGGACGTTGCGGTTCGTCAAGCAGGAGACTCAGGAGCGCAAGGCTCGAGAGACCCTCGACATCTATGCGCCGTTGGCCCACCGGCTCGGTATGAACACGATCAAGTGGGAGTTGGAGGATCTCGCCTTCGCGGCCCTCCATCCCAAGATCTACGACGAGATCGTGCGGCTGGTCGCCGAGCGTGCGCCCTCGCGTGACTCGTTCCTCGCCGAGGTCATCTCCCAGGTCGAGCAGGATCTGCGTGAGGCGAAGATCAAGGCGACCGTGACCGGTCGACCGAAGCACTACTACTCGATCTATCAGAAGATGATCGTCGGTGGTCGCGACTTCTCCGACATCTACGACCTCGTGGGAATCCGGATCCTGGTGGAGGAGGACCGCGACTGCTACGGCGTGCTCGGTGTCCTGCACTCGCGGTGGAACCCGGTCCTGGGCAGGTTCAAGGACTATGTCGCGATGCCGAAGTTCAACATGTACCAATCCCTGCACACGACGGTCATCGGGCCGCAGGGCAAGCCCGTGGAGATGCAGATCCGCACCTTCGCGCAGCACCGGCGCGCGGAGTACGGCGTGGCGGCGCACTGGAAGTACAAGGAGGACGGCCGCGCGGGCAATGACACCGATCAGCGCGGCGATCTGGACGACATGTCGTGGGTGCGGCAACTTCTCGACTGGCAGAGCGAGGTCGAGGATCCGGGCGAGTTCCTCGAGTCGCTCCGGTTCGAGATCAACCAGGCCGAGACCTACGTCTTCACCCCGCGCGGCGACGTCATCGCCCTGCCGTCCGCCTCGACCCCGGTCGACTTCGCGTACGCCGTCCACACCGAGGTCGGGAACCGCACGATCGGTGCCCGCGTCAACGGACGCCTCGTGCCCCTGGAGTCGACGCTCGAGAACGGCGACGTGATCGAGGTCTTCACCTCCAAGGCCGAGGGCGCCGGACCCTCGCGCGACTGGCTCAACTTCGTGAAGTCCCCACGCGCCCGGTCCAAGATCCGGCAGTGGTTCACGAAGGAACGCCGCGAGGAGGCGATCGAGAGAGGCAAGGATGAGATCGCCAAGCTGATGCGCAAGGAGGGCCTGCCCCTCAAGCGCCTGCTCTCGCACGACTCCCTGTCGCTCGCGGCGTCGGCGTTCCGGCTGGTCGACGTCAGCGCGCTCTATGCCGCCGTGGGGGAGGGCAATCTCGGCGCGCAGACCGTCGTCCGCAAGGTCATCGAACTGCACGGTGGCGACGAGGGTGCCCAGGAGGACCTCGCCGAGGCAGTCACCATCACCGGACGCCGTGGCCGACAGACCCGCCCTTCAGGCGGTGACGCCGGTGTGATCGTGACCGGCGCGCCCGACGTGTGGGTCAAGCTCGCCAAGTGCTGCACGCCCGTGCCGCCGGACAGCATCCTGGGTTTCGTCACCAAGGGCGGCGGCGTCTCGGTCCACCGCAAGGACTGCACGAACGCGACGAGCCTGCTCGCCCAGCCGGAGAAGCTGGTCGACGTCGAGTGGGCTCCCACCGGCCAGTCGACCTTCCTGGTCAACATCCAGGTCGAGGCGCTCGACCGTTCACGGCTTCTCTCGGACATCACCATGGTGCTCTCCGACGCCCACGTGAACATCCTGTCCGCCAACCTGACCACCTCTCGCGACCGGGTCGCGAAGTCGAGGTTCAGCTTCGAGATGGCTGATGCCAAGCACCTCGACACCGTGCTCAACGTCGTGCGCTCGGTTCCCGGCGTGTTCGACGCCTACCGCGTTACGCAGTAAGAGAGAGGCTGCATGAATCCCCGGCCAGCCGGGGGTTCATGCACTTGTTGGGGGTTGCAACCCCCAACAAGTGCATGAAGTTCATGTTCAAGCACAGGTTTTCACGCTCCCATCCACAGGTCCGAATTCCACATGTGTCGGCGATCGCGGGGCGTGGAACTCCAGCGCCATGACATTTCTCAATCTCGACCACGTGGTCTTCTCCCCGGTTGCGCTGCGCCGTGAGTTGATCGATCTCGGCTATACAGACCGAGGGCTTGCCAAGGCCGTTGACGCCGGCGTCATGGCCAAACCGCGCCGTGGCGCGTACGTCGATGGACGTGTGTGGAGGGACGCCTCCGATGAGGATCGCTATGCTCTC
>JASLDK010000400.1 GCA_030145945.1 Nocardioides sp. | reverse complement strand
CCACGTCCCGTTGGTGGTGAGGAGCTTGTTGCCGGTGGGCATCCATTGGGCACCGTCACGCACGGCGCGGGTGACCAGCGAGCCGGCATCCGAGCCCGTGCCTGGCTCGGTCAGGCCGAAGCAGGCGAGTGCGTCACCGGCGCAGAGTCGGGGGAGCCACTGCTGCTTCTGCTCCTCGGTGCCCCACTTCTGGATGCTCTTGGAGACCAGTCCGAGCGAGACGCTGACGATGCCGCGCACCGAGGTGTCGCCGCGGCCGAGCTCCTCCATCATCAAGACGTAGGAGAGGAAGTCGCCGCCCGAGCCGCCGTACTCCTCGTCGATGCCGAGACCGAGGAAGCCGACCGCGCCGAGCTTGGCGACGATGCTGCGGTCGACCTGCTCGACGCGATCCCATTCCGCGGCGTGGGGCACGACCTCGCGGTCCACCCAGTCGCGGGCGAGGTCGCGGACCTGCTGCTGATCGTCGGTGAGGGTCAGGTCCATGGCAGTGCTCCTCGGCTCGTCAGGGTGCGGCTGCCGTCATTCTCCGTGGAACGACATGACGTGCTTGATCCGGGTGTAGTCCTCGAGGCCGTACATCGACAGGTCCTTGCCATAGCCGGAGTGCTTGAACCCGCCGTGCGGCATCTCGGAGATGAACGGGATGTGGGTGTTGATCCAGACCACGCCGAAGTCGAGCTTGCGGGACATCCGCATCGCCCGGCCGTGATCCCTGGTCCACACGCTGGAGGACAGGCCGTAGGCGACGTCGTTGGCGTTGCGGATCGCCTCCGCCTCGTCGGCGAAGCTCTGAACGGTGATGACGGGGCCGAAGATCTCGTTCTGCACGACCTCGTCGTCCTGCCGCAGACCGGAGACGACGGTGGCGTCGTAGAAGTAGCCCCCCTCGCCACCGACCACCGTCGGGCGGCTGCCGCCGGCGTCGATCCGGGCGTGGTCGGGGAGGCGGTCCACCATGCCCGCGACGCGCGCGAGCTGGTCGGGGTTGTTGAGCGCTCCGTAGGCGACCGCGTCGTCGTCGGGCAGGCCGGTTCGGGTGGCTCGTGCTTGCTCGCCGAGGGCGGCGACGAGGTCGTCGTGGATGCCGGCGGCGGCGAGCACCCGCGTGGCCGCCGTACAGTCCTGGCCTGCGTTGAAGTAGCCGGCCATGGCGATCGCCTCGGCGGCAGAGGCGACGTCGGCGTCGTCGAAGACGACGACCGGGGCCTTGCCGCCGAGCTCGAGGTGCACGCGCTTGAGATCGGTCGCGGCGGAGGTCGCGACCTCCATGCCTGCACGGACCGAGCCGGTGATCGCCACCATCTGCGGGATCTTGTGCTCGATCAGTGCGCGTCCGGTGGTCCGGTCACCGCACACCACATTGAGTACGCCGGGCGGCAGGAACTCGGCCGCGACCTCGGCGAGCAGCACGGTGCTGGCGGGCGTGGTGTCGCTGGGTTTGAGGACGATCGTGTTGCCTGCGGCCAGGGCCGGCGCGATCTTCCAGATCGCCATCATGAGGGGGTAGTTCCACGGCGTCACCTGGGCGACGACACCCACGGGCTCACGTCGGATCCACGACGTGTGGTCCTTGAGGTATTCGCCTGCGCTGCGTCCCTCGAGCACCCGGGCCGCGCCGGCGAAGAAGCGGAGCTCGTCGACACTCGGCGGAAGCTCCTCGTCGCGGGTCAGCCCGATCGGCTTGCCGGTGTTCTCACACTCGGCCTGCACGAACTCCTCGGCGCGGTCCTCCATCGCCTGCGCGAAGCGGAGCAGTGCCTCCTGGCGCTCCTTCGGCGTCGTGTCACCCCACGTCTCGAAGGCGCGATCGGCGGCGCGCATCGCACGGTCGACGTCCTCGGCGTCGCTGGCCGGCGCGGTCGTGTAGGTCTGACCGGTGGCGGGGTTGACGACGTCGTAGGTGGCGCCGGAGGCGGCGTCGACGGACGCGCCGTCGATGAAGTTGCGCAGCGGGTTCATGAGGGGGAGCGTAGCCACGATCTCATCGATCGCAAAGCGACTCGGCAACGAAATCCGTTGCTGTTTGTCGACAGGGCGACGGATTCACTTGCGAATCCCGGTCGAGAGGGTGAAGATGGTCCCGTGGTAGACGAAACGGCACACGCCGCCCTCCAGAAGTCCGCGCGCGATCACCTGTGGATGCACTTCACCCGCATGTCGTCGTACGACACCGCCGACGTGCCGATCATCGTGCGCGGTGACGGCGCCTACGTCTGGGACGCGCAAGGTCGCAAGTACCTCGACGCCCTCGGCGGCCTGTTCGTCAACCAGCTCGGACACGGACGCACCGACATCGCGGAGGTGGCGGCCAAGCAGGCCTCCGAGCTCGCGTTCTTCCCGCTGTGGTCCTACGCCCACCCCACCGCCATCGAGCTCGCTGCCAAGATCGCCGACGCAGCACCAGGCGACCTCAACCGCGTGTTCTTCACCTCGGGCGGCGGCGAGGCCGTCGAGTCCGCGTGGAAGCTGGCCAAGAACTACTTCAAGCTCACCGGCAAGCCCATGAAGCACAAGGTGATCAGCCGGTCGACCGCCTATCACGGCACCACTCAGGGCGCCCTGTCGATCACCGGCCTGCCCGGTCTGAAGGCCCCCTTCGAGCCGCTGGTTCCCTCCACCTTCCGGGTCCCCAACACCAACTCCTACCGCGCCTCCGAGATCACCGGCGGCCTCCTCGACGTCACCGACGCCGCCTCCAACGAGGCCTTCGGACGCTGGGCGGCCGACCAGATCGCCGTCGCGATCGAGAACGAGGGTCCCGAGACCGTCGCGGCCGTCTTCCTCGAGCCCGTCCAGAATGCCGGTGGCTGCTTCCCGCCGCCGCCCGGATACTTCCAGCGGGTGCGTGAGATCTGCGACCAGTACGACGTCCTGCTCGTCTCCGACGAGGTGATCTGCGCCTACGGCCGCCTCGGTCACATGTTCGGCGCGGAGCGCTACGGCTACCAGCCCGACATCATCACCTCCGCCAAGGGCCTCACGTCCGGCTACTCGCCGCTCGGCGCCATGATCGCCAGCGACAAGGTCTATGAGCCCTTCGCCCACGGCACCGAGACCTTCCTGCACGGCTACACCTTCGGCGGCCACCCGGTCTCCACTGCGGTGGCGTTGAAGAACCTGGAGATCTTCGAGCAGGAGAAGGTCCTCGAGAACGTCCGCGAGAACGAGAGCGTCTTCCGCGGCACCCTGGAGAAGCTGCTCGACATCGACATCGTCGGTGACGTCCGCGGTGACGGCTACTTCTACGGCATCGAGCTGGTCAAGGACCGCGCCACCAAGGAGACCTTCAACGAGGACGAGTCCGAGCGCCTGCTGCGCGGCTTCCTCTCCAAGGCCCTGTACGACGCCGGCCTCTACTGCCGCGCCGACGACCGTGGCGACCCGGTCATCCAGCTCTCCCCGCCGCTGGTCTGCACCCAGGAGCACTTCGACGAGATCGAGCAGAAGCTGCGCTCGGTGCTGACCGAGGCCGTCAACCTGATCTGACGACCAGCCGAGTCCGCGAAGCGGCGGTCCGGGGCGATGGGGTGCCCGGACCGCCGCTTTCGTCAACCTCAGGCGGTGGCCTTCTTGCGGGTGGCGAGCATGTTGCCCAGCACCAGCGTCAGCGAGATCAGGAACATCACCGTGCCGACCACGTTGACCTGCATCGGGATGCCGCGCTGCGCCACGCCCCACACGAACATGGGGAAGGTGACCGTCTGGCCGGCGTTGAGGTTGGTGATGATGAAGTCGTCGAAGGACAGCGAGAAGCTCAACAGCGCGGCTGCCGCGATCCCGGGGAAGACCAGCGGGAAGGTGACCCGCCAGAAGGTCGTCCACTCGCTCGCGTAGAGATCCATCGCCGCCTGTTCGAGGTTCTCGTCGAGGCCGGACAGGCGCGCCTTCACCGTGACGATCACGAAGGACAGACAGAACATCACGTGCGCGATCAGGATCGTCACGAAGCCGAGCCGACCGCCGAATCCTCCGGCGACGAAGAGCGCGAGGAGCGAGGAGCCCATCACGATCTCCGGTGAGGCCATGGGCAGGAAGATGATCGTGTTCGCGACCGAACGGCCTGCGAACTGGTGGCGGACCAGCGCGAAGGACGCCAGGGTGCCGATCAACGTCGCGATGATGGTGGCGAGCAGGCCGATCTCGATGCTGCGCATCACCGCCGAACACATGCCGTCGGGCTTGCAGGGGTGGGCCCAGTTGTTCCAGGTGAAGCCCTTGAACGCGTAGATGTTGCGCGACTTGCTGTTGTCGTTGAAGCTCATCAGCATCACGACCGCGATCGGCACGAACATGTAGACGAGCACGAGCGCACCCAACGCCATCACCAGGTGGTCACCGATCCAGCGACCGACTCTGTGGAAGAGGTTCATACGAGTTCCTCCGTCCCGGCGGTGCGGATGTAGACCATCACCATCGCGACGATGATGACCATCAAGATGACCGACAGCGCACCGGCGGCGGCGTAGTCACCGGTGCTGGTGAACAGGTTCTGGATGACGTTGCCGACCATCCGCTGGTTGGGGCTGCCGAGCAGGGCGGCGTTGATGTAGTCGCCCGCTGCCGGGATGAAGGTGAGCAGGGTGCCCGCGACCACGCCCGGCTTCGAGAGCGGCAGGGTCACCTTGAAGAAGCCCCTCGACGGCGACGCATAGAGGTCGCCGGCAGCCTCGATCAACCGGCCGTCGATCTTCTCCAGGCTGGCATACAGCGGCAGCACCATGAACGGCAGGAAGTTGTAGACCAGACCCGCGATCACCGCCACCGGCGTCGCGAGCAGTCGGCCGTCCTCGCCGAGGAGGTGCAGGAACTGCAGCGTGTTCACGACGAATCCGTCGTCGGCCAGGATCAGCTTCCACGACAAGGTGCGCACCAGGAAGCTGGTGAAGAAGGGCGCGATCACCAGCACCAGCAGCAGCGTGCGCCACCTGCCCGCCTTGAACGCGATCGCATAGGCCAGGACATAGCCGAGCACGAGGCAGATCGCGGTCGCCACGGCGGCGTACCACAGCGAACGGACCAGCGGCTCCCAGAAGTTCTGCAGGGCGTCGGTGAAGTTCGCGAACCGGTAGGAGACGTCGTACCCGGTCAGGACCGAGCCCTGCGGGTCGAACAGGCTGGTCGCGAGCAGTGAGTAGAACGGGATGACGAAGAACAGGCCCAGCCACAGCGCGGCCGGCGCCATCAACCAGTAGCCGGTGAAACGGCCCTTCCTCATCAGGACTCCTCGACCACGCCGGCGTTGATGTCCTGGGTGGCGGGCAGCAGGAACGCGAACTCAGGTCGCCAGGACACGTCGACCTCGGTGCCGCGCTCCAGCACGGCCCGCCGGCCGGTGTTCTGCTCGAAGGACATCAGCTCCTGTCCCCACGGCATCTGCACGAGATATTGCGTGCTGACGCCGACGAAGCTGACGTCGGTGATCACGCCGCCGGTCATGTGGTTGCCGGGGGCGTCGATCTGCTCACCCACGGGCGCGATCAGGACCTTCTCGGGCCGGATGCCCACCCAGCCGTCGCCGCTGGTGGCGTGTGCGCGCTCGGCCGGGATGGAGGCCTGGATGCCGTGCATGTCGACGCGTACGACGTCCGCGTCCGCGCTGCGGATCGTGCCGGGGATCAGGTTGGACTGACCGAGGAAGTTGGCGACGAAGGTGGTCCGCGGGTTCTCGTAGAGCTCGGCGGGGGAGCCCATCTGCTCGATGACCCCGCCGTTCATGACGGCGATGGTGTCGGCCATCGTCATCGCCTCCTCCTGGTCGTGCGTGACGTGCACGAAGGTGAGGCCGACCTCGGTCTGGATCCGCTTGAGCTCGATCTGCATGGTGCGTCGCAGCTTGAGGTCGAGGGCGCCGAGCGGCTCGTCGAGGAGGAGTACGTCGGGCCGGTTGATCAGCGCGCGGGCCAGGGCGACGCGCTGTTGCTGACCGCCGGACATCTGCGGCGGCTTCTTCTTGGCCTGGGCCTCGAGCTCGACGAGGGCCAGCATCTCCTGGACCTGCTTGTCGACGTTGCTGGCCTTGCGGCGCCGCAGCCCGAAGGCGACGTTCTCGTGGATGTCGAGGTGCGGGAAGAGTGCGTAGTTCTGGAACACGGTGTTGACCGGGCGCCGGTAGGGCTTCTCGTAGGTGATCTCGGTGTCGCCGAGGTGGATGGTGCCCGAGGTGGGTGTCTCCAGTCCCGCGACCATCCGCAAGGTGGTCGTCTTGCCGCAGCCCGACGGTCCCAGCAACGCGAAGAAGGATCCGGCCGGGACCTCGAGGTCCAGGGAGCGGACAGCCGTGAAGGTCGCGAACTCCTTGGTCAACGCCGTGAGGCGGAGGTTGCGGGCGGCTCCGGCGTTGCCCGCCAACGTGTTGTCAGCCGCCAATGACATCGGCGAATTCTCCTTCGTAGGCGCGGATCTGGAACTCCTCGAGAGCCATGAAACTGTGCGTCGTCGCCAAGGTCTCGTCGCTCGGGAAGATCAGCTGGTTGTCGACGAGGCTCGGGTCGACCTTCTCCATCGCCTCGCGGGCGCCCTTGACCGGACAGATGAACCAGACGTAGGCAGCGAGCTTGGCCGCGACCTCGGGTTCGTAGAAGTAGTCGATCCAGGCTTCTGCGTTGGACTTGTGGCTCGCGAGGTTGGGGATGAGCATGTTGTCGGACCAGATCATCTGGCCCTCCTCGGGCGAGACGAAGACAAGGTTGTCGTCGCCCGACGCAGCGACATCGCCGGACCACGCCTCGCAGGCGAGGATGTTGCCGGCCGAGAGGTCCTGGATGTAGTCGTTGCCGGTGAATGCTCGGATCTGGCCGTCGGTGCGCGCCTTGCGGAGCCGATCGAGTCCGTTCTCCCAGTCACGGTCGGTGAACTTCGCCGGGTCGGCGCCCTGGGCCAGCATGATCAGGCCCATGGTGTCGCGCATCTCGGTGAGCAGCGAGATCCGACCCTTGAGGTCGGGGCGGCTCAACAGCTCCTCGAACGAGCGCACCTCCTTGACCTTCGACTTGTTGTAGGCGATGCCGGTCAGGCCGCTCTGCCAGGGCGCCGAATAGGTGCGGTCCTCGTCCCAGCCGACGTGGGCCAGGGAGTCGATCAGGTTGGCGTGGAAGTTGGGGACCTTCGCCTTGTCGAGGGGCTGGATCCAGCCGACCTGGATCATTCGTGCGGCCATCCAGTCGGTGAGCATGAACAGGTCGCGGTTGGACGACTGACACGAGCCGAGCTGGTTGACGACCTTGGCGAAGAACTCCAGGTTGTCGTTGACGTCGGCGGTGTAGGAGACGTCGATCCCGGTCCGCTTGCCGAACACGCTGATCGTCGATCGGTAGTCGCCGTCGTCCTCGTCGATGTATCCGGGCCAGTTCGACACGATCAACTGCTTGTCGGATGCCGACAGGTCCTTCGTCGTGCAGGTCAGTGGATCCTGCTTGCGATCGGGTGTGCCGAACAGCGGAAGGACGCCCAGGCTGGCGCCGCCGAGAAGGATGCCTGCCCCACCGCGGAGTGCGGACCTTCGGCTCAGTCGGGAGACCACCCATCACCACCTCTCATCAAGGGACCCGCAGATCGTGGCATGACGCGGGTCACATGACAAGCGAATCCGTGGCGCGTTTACGTGATTGCAACGAAATCCGTAGATGTCTAGGATCTGAGCCGTGTCCAAGCCTCGCTCGACGCCCCTCGACGACGTGTCCAAGGCGATCATCGCCGAGCTCCAGGAGGACGGCCGCCGCTCGTACGCCGCGATCGGAAAGGCCGTCGGTCTCTCCGAGGCGGCCGTGCGCCAGCGCGTGCAGCGGCTCACCGACACCGGAGTGATGCAGGTCGTCGCGGTCACTGACCCGACCGAGATCGGCTTCGCCCGCCAGTCCATGATCGGCATCCGTGCCTCGGGTCCGCTCGAGCCGATCGCCGACGCGCTGGCACAGGTGAAGGAGGTCGACTACATCGTCATCACCGCCGGCTCCTACGACCTCCTCGCCGAGGTCGTCTGCGAGAGCGATGCGCACCTGCTCGAGATCATCTCGACCCGGATCCGCACCGTCCCGGGCGTCGTGTCGACAGAGACGATGGTCTATCTGAAGCTGGCCAAGCAGACGTACTCGTGGGGCGTGCGCTGACCCGACCCGAGGCGTGACTTGCCCCGTGTGAACCGATCTGGCTGCTCGACGCGACAACCTGACCGACACCACGGAAGGGACACCCCATGCGTCAGCACCTCGCGGCAGGCCTGCTCAGCGCCGCGCTCGCCACCTCCACCCTCGTTCTTGCTCCCGCGGCCCACGCCGACGGCACGGCACGGGACTACGCGCTCTCCGACTGCGACGTCCAGGTCGAGGTCACCGAGTGGACGCCCGACCGCACCGTCACCACGACGACGACGAAGATCGCGAACTGGACCACGGAGATCTCACTGCGCCTGCCGAACCCGCTGCCCGCGGGGGAGTGGGCACCGGCGGCGTTCGACCTCGGGCCGATCGGAACCGGCTTCCTCCCCTTCGAGCTCGCCTCCAGCGCCACCAGTGACTACACCGTCACGCTGGTCGACCGCGCCGGAGCGCCCGCCATGGCGCTGACCGGCACCGACAGGTACCCGTCGATCCCCGATGACGCCAGCCTCGACTTCCCGGCGCACGTCTCCTACGTGCAGGCACGGGCCGGGGCCCGGGAGCTGCGCCCGCACGAAGTGGCCTTCGCCCTGGCCGGGGCCGACCCGACCGGACGCAAGTGGGCCGAGATCCGGGGAGCGTGTGATCCGCTCGTCGCCGCCACCCCGTTGCTGACCCAGTACGTCTACGACCTCGACGCGCCGACCGACATCATCACCAGCACCGCGGCGCCGATGCAGGGCCGTGACCTCGGGTTCACGGCGTACCACCTGCTCGAGGTCGCGCCTTCGACCTCCGACGCGAGGATTCCGGTCATGGTGACGCTCGGCGGGTCCCCGGTCGGCAACTTCATCGCAGACGCATCCGGCACGGTGACCGGTTCCTTCACCATCCCTTGTTGCCTGTACGGCGACCAGGAGCTCCGCGTCGTCAACGGCTCCCGGGTCGCGTCGGTGATCGTCCACCTGCCCGGCGTGACGCCGCTCGGACCGGGAGTTCCGAGCGACCTCCGGCCGGCCCTGACGTTGCGCGAGACCTTCCCTGCCAAGGTGGCCGCCGGTGGTCGCGCTCGGGGCAGTGTGCGGGTCAGCGCACCGAAGGGTTTCCGCGGGAGCGTGAAGATCGTTGAGGGGACCCGGCTCCTCGGCACCGCCAACGTCGTGGCCGGCCGCTCCGGCACGGTGACCCTCAAGAAGCTGTCCCGGGGCCGGCGCCAATTGAGCCTGATCTGGACCGGATCGGACGCCTACGCCGGCTACCAGCCGACGACCCGCACCTTCGCGGTCGTGCAACGGTGAGGAACACCTTGACGTGAGTGATCCTCCGGGAGGATTCTAGTTGCGTCTTCCGCAGCGCGTTGCGGAGAGCGCAACGTCCGTGGTGCGGGGGAGGAGCCGACATGGTCGAGGTGACGTCGGACCGAGTGGCGGGTCCTCATGCGCAGCGCTGAGCGTGAGACGGTACGCCGACTGCTGACCAGCGCGCGCTACGAGATCCTCCCGACCGCCACGATCGAGGAGAAGGTGCGCGAGTCGGTCCCGACGTCGGTCCCGTTGACGGTCACCGCCTCGCCGTCCATGGGCCTCGAGCGGACCATCGGCACCGCAGAGCGACTGACTGAGGCCGGCTACACCGTGGTGCCGCACATCGCGGCGCGGATGGTGAGCGGTCGTGCCGAGTTGACCGAGATCGCCACGCGGCTGACGGGAGCGGGGATCACCAACGTCTTCGTCCCCGGTGGCGACGCCGATCCGGTCGGCGACTACAAGGACGCCCTGTCGCTGCTGGAGGACCTGACGGCCATCGGCAGCCCGTTCGCGCACGTCGGTGTGACCGGCTATCCCGAGAGCCATCCGAAGATCCACGACGACCTGACCGTGCAGTCGATGTGGGACAAGCGCAGGCACGCCACCCACATCGTCAGCAACCTCACCTTCGACCCGGCGGTGATCAAGGACTGGTTGCAACGGGTACGCCGACGCGGCATCGAGCTTCCGCTCATCCTCGGTGCCCCCGGACCGGTCGAGCGGACCAAGCTGCTCGGCATGGCCACCAAGATCGGCGTGGGCGACTCGACCAGGTTCCTGGCCAAGCAGAAGGGGCTGATGACCCGTCTGGTCGCGCCCGGCGGGTTCACGGGCGAGTCGTTCATCGAGAAGTGCGCTCCCACCCTGGGCGACCCGTTGATGCGGGTGAGCGGGCTGCACGTCTACACCTTCAACCAGGTGGCGGAGACCGAGGCGTGGCGTCAGGGCTGGTTGGCCCGGCTCATGCGTGAGTGACCAGCGCAGCGAGCGCGCCCTCCAACCCGGCCTGACCGGTGTTGATGACGGTGAGCGGCAGCCCGATGGTCGCAGCCGCCTCTTCCGCGAGACGTCGCAGCTCGTCGTCGGGCTGTTCAGCCAGCCACACGACCCGGGTGTAGGCGCCGAAGTAGTCGCTGCGCAGCTCGGGATAGCGGTCCAGTCCCAGCTCCCGCACGACGGTCCGCGCGAAGGAGCGCACCAGGAAGTCGGTCAGCACGTAGGTGCCGGGCTGGTCCTCGAACATCTGCGCCAGCCGCCCGGGCCCAGCGATCACGTCATAGCAGTGCAGTCCGGGCAGCCTCTCGATGCCGAGCTCGGCACACACCTCATCGAGCGCGCCGTAGGTGCCGCAGTCGGCGTACCCGATCGCGACGCGGCGACGCTCCGCCAGCAGCCGCTGGGCCAGTGCCCGGACCTCTCCGGCGATCAGGTGCGGCTGGTTGTGCAGCAGTGGGGGGAGCGGATGCACGGTGATCGGCCAGCCACGGCGTACGGCGATCTCCGCGGCGGGCTGTGCGAGCGCACCGCAGGCGATCAGGTCCAGCGGCCCGGGCTCGGGCTCAGAACGAGAGCTGGTCGACGAACCGGTCGTTGAAGTCGGGACGGTCCGAGAGCTCGACATAGGTCACCTCCCGCAACAGGGCCGCCGCACCCGCCCGCTCGCGCACGGACAACAGTGCCATCTTCGCTCCTTCGCCGGCGACGTTGCCGGCCGAGACGATGCGGAGCACCGGCAGCTTCGGCACCAGCCCGATCCGGATGGCCGACGCGGGGGAGATGTAGCTGCCGAAGGATCCCGCCATCAGCACCTGCTGGACATCGCGATGCTCCAGACCGAGCTCCTCGAGCAGCAGCGTCCAGCCCGTGGAGATCGCCGCCTTCGCGAACTGCAGCTCGCGCACGTCGCGTTGGGAGAGGACCACGCACTCCTCGGCCGGTGAGTCCGGCTGCGGGCGGTGCAGCACGAAGACCCTCTCCTCGCCGACCCGGGTGAGACGGTCCGCCAACGCAGGCGCCACCTCGGGGGCGTGCTCGTTGGGGACGAATCGTCCGGAGGCGTCCAGCAGGCCGACCCGCACCAGCTCGGCCACGGCGTCGACCAGCCCGGAGCCGCACAGGCCCTTCGGCTCGACGTCGCCGATCACGCCGAGCTGGACGGCATCCTCGGGGGTCGTGCCGAGCTTGATCACCTCGATCGCGCCGTCAGCGGCACGCATGCCGCACCGGATCGCACCGCCCTCGAACGCGGGTCCGGCCGGGGCCGCGGTCGACAGGATCCGATCGCCGTCGCTGACGGCGATCTCGCAGTTGGTGCCGACGTCGATGAACAACCGCGTCCGCTTGTCGCGGTCCATGCCGGTGGCGAGCATCCCGGCCACGATGTCGCCGCCGACGTAGGCGCCGAGCGCCGGGAAGAAGACGGCCCGCGCTCGCGGATGGAGCTCGAGACCCATGTCGCTGGCCAGCACGGTCGGTGGCTGGGCGGTGGACATCACGAACGGCGCGACGCCGAGCGGTTCGGGATCGATGCCGAGCACCAGCGCCGTCATCGTGGCGTTGCCGGCGATCGCGACCTCATAGACGTGCTGCGGATCGACCTCGCCCTCGCGGCAGACCTGCGCGGCCAGTTCGGCGAGGGTCGCCGAGGCCGCCTGCTGCAGCCGCGGCAGGGCCTCCGGGTCCAGCATCGTCGCGCTGATCCGGGTGATCACGTCACCGCCGTACGGCTGCTGCTTGTTGAGCATCGACGCGACGCCGACGGGCGTCCCGAGAGCGACGTCGAGCAGGGTCGCGACGACGGTGGTGGTGCCGAGGTCGAAGGCGATCGCAAAGCGGTGGGCCGTGGTGTCACCGGGTTCGACGTCGACCAGCACCTCGTCGACGACGACCGCCGTGACCTTCCAGTCGGCCGATCGCAGCACCTGCGGCAGCCGCCGCAGGGCGTGCAGGTCGGGCTGCGGTGCGAGGTCATCGATCGCCGCCAGCAGCCGGTCGATGTCGGTGCGTTGGTCGGAGAGGTCCGGCTCCGCCAGTTCGACGTACCTCTTCTGCACGGCGGGGCGCAGGATCACCTGACGTCCGACGCCGACGGTCGCCGCCTTCGGGCGCGTCGTCAGCGGGGGTACGTCGACCTTGAGGTCCCGCGTCGCCTGGACCAGGCATGCCAGCCGCCAACCGGCGTCCAGCTGGTCGCGGCTGAAGGTGCGGACGTCGTGCCGCGAGATGGGTGTGGCGGTGTCGACGCGCACCTTGCACTTGTGGCAAGTGCCGTGACCGCCGCACGTGGAGTCGATCGCGATGCCGTTCCACGACGCGGAGTCGAACACCGTCACGCCCGGCGGGACCCGCACGCTGCGCTGGGTCGGTGGGGCTCCGCCCGCGTCCTCGACGGTGAAGGACAACTCCACCCGGCCCGTGCCGTCGTGGGTCGCCAACTCGGTGCCGGGGCTGGCCACCAGCCCCTCCCGACCGACCTGGTCGAGCGAGAAGTCCGGACCTGCAGGCTCGGAGTCGGAGGTCATCCGTGCCTCACGCCTGGGCCGCCTGCCGGGCCCGGTGCGCGGCGATCCACGCTCCGCCCCACTCGTCATGGCCGAGCAACACGTCGGCGGCCTTGACGGCCTCCACGATCTGGGGTGTGCGGGTGTCCATGATCGCGGAGGTCAGGCCGGCCTGCATGGCCATCGGCAGGAAACCGGCTCCCAGGGCATGCCGCGACGGCATTCCGAAGGAGACGTTCGAGGCGCCGCAGGTCATGTTGACGCCGAACTCGTCGCGGATCCGTCGTACGGTCTCGAAGAAGGTCAGCGCGACGGTCCCGTCGGCACCGATCGGCATGGCGAGCGGGTCGATCACGATGTCGGCCTGGTCGATGCCGTACTCCGTGGTCGCGACCCGAATGATCTTGCGGGTCAGCTCGATCCGCTTCTCGACCTCCATCGGGATCTCGTCCTCGTCGTTGGGCAGGGCGATGATCGCGGCGTCGTACTTCTTGACCAACGGCAGGATCTGCGCCATCCGCTCGTCCTCGGCGGTGATCGAGTTGACCAGCGCCCGGCCCTGATAGACCGACAGACCGGCCTCCAACGCCTCGACCACGGAGGAGTCGATGCAGATCGGCTTGTCGGTGATCTTCTGCACCATGGTGATCGCCTTGGCGAGCAGATCGGCCTCGTCAGTGAGCGGGACGCCCATGTTGACGTCGAGCACGTCCGCGCCACCCTCGACCTGCGCCTGAACATCACGTTCGATCGCAGACAGGTCTCCGGCCCGCAGTTGCTCCTGGAAGATCCGGCGCCCGGTCGGGTTGATCCGCTCGCCGATCAGGCAGAAACGGGTGTCGTGCCCGATCACGACCTCCTGGGTGGCCGAGCGGAGCCGGGTCTCGAGATGGGGCGCGGGGTTCATGCAGGAACCTTCGCGCGCTTCTCGTGGAGCAACGCCTTCGCGCGCTTGACGGTCTGCGACGCGTCGGCCGCATAACCGTCGGCGCCCACTGCGTCGGCGTACTCCTGGGTGACCGGGGCGCCGCCCACCATGACGATGACGTCACTGCGGATGCCGGCCTTCTCGAGCGCATTCATGTTGGCCTTGAACATCGGCATCGTGGTGGTGAGGAAGGCAGAGAATCCGACGATGTCGGGCTGGTGCTCCTCGATCGCGGCGACGAACTTCTCCGGCGCCACCTGCACGCCGAGGTCGATCACCTCGAAGCCGGCGCCCTCGAGCATGATGTTGACGAGGTTCTTCCCGATGTCGTGGACGTCGCCCTTGACCGTGCCCATCAGGAACTTCCCGATCGTCTCGACGCCGGTCTCGGCGAGCAGCGGTCGCAGTCGCTCCATGGCGCCGGCCATCGCGCGGCCGGCGATGAGCATCTCGGGCACGAAGAAGTCGCCGCGCTCGAAGCGGGCCCCGACCTCCTCGAGCGAGGGGATCAGTGCGTCGAAGAGGAGTGTCTGGGGCTCCATGTCGAGCCCGAGCCCGTCGTTGGTCAGCTCCAGCACGCGCGGCGCGTTGCCCACCAGCGTCTCGTCGTACAGGCTCTGCAGGATCTCTTCTGGGGTCATGCCACACCCTCCTTGCGCGTGTGCCGTCGCAGCAGCCCGGATAGCTGCTCCGCCCGGTCGCTCAACTTTCTTCCGATCTCGTCGCGCCGCTCGCCGAGGCGCGGAGTGGGGCCCGAGATGCCGAGAGCTGCCACCACGTCTCCATTGCTGCCGCGCACCGGTGCGGCGATGCCGGACAGCCCGATCTCGAGCTCGTCCACGGTGCCGGCCCATCCGCGTCGGACCACCTGGGCGAGCTCGCGACGCAAGGCGTCACGGTCGGCGATCGTGTACGGCGTGGGCTGGTCGAGATCGCCGCCGGGAAGGTCGACGACACCGTGCGCCAGCATCACCTTGCCGAGGGCCGAGGTGTGGGCGGGCACGTCGACCGCGGTCCAGTCGCGGGTACCCAGGAGGTACGTCGAGTCGACCTGGGCGACCTGCACGACCCGGTCGCCCCGACACACCGAGAGGTGCACGGTCTCACCGGTGTCGGTGCCGACCTTGTCCATCGTGGCCTGAGCCAGCCGCACCAGCTCCTCCCACGGGTCGTGGCGGGCGGCGTACAGCCAGAACAGGGGACCGGCGACATAGGACCCGGCGGCGTTGCGCTCGAGCAGTTCGGTGCGTTCGAGGGCGGCCAGCATCCGCGAGGTCGTCGACTTGGGCAGGTCGCAGGCCGACTGGAGGTCCGCGAAGGTGAGCGGCTCGTCCGCGTGCACGACCGTGGCGACGAGCAGCGCGGCGCGATCGACGGCCTGCGTGCCGGTGCTCGAGGTGGCGCTCATCGGATGCTCACGAGAGGAGGTTCCATTCACTCAAGAGTTCCATGATGTGGAACTCAGATCCCACATCATGAGGCTAGGATGCCGAACGATTCCCCGTCAAGGACCACAGGAGGCCCGATGTTCCAGAACCGGATGCCGCGTTACGAGGTGCTCTCCGCCGAGGCGATGGCGACCCTCGACAAGGGGTGGCGCAGGCTGATGACGGAGATCGGCGTGGAGTTCATGGATGAGCGCGCACTCGAGCTCTTCCGCAAGGCCGGTCAGCGGGTGGAGGGCAACACGGTGTTCCTCGACCCGGACTTCGTCCTGGAGCAGGTGGCCAAGGCGCCGTCCGAGTTCGATGTCCAGGCCC
>JASLDK010000050.1 GCA_030145945.1 Nocardioides sp. | reverse complement strand
CGGGTTGAACCTGTACCGACCGCCAGCCCGCAGCCCACGGACACCCGCCACCCAAGTTGTCCACAGCTTTGTCCCCAGTTGGGGAGAACTACACCCATGTCATTCATCCACATCGGTGGACAAACCTGGGGATAGTCAGGCCAGCGAGAGCGTCCGGAGCACCGTGCCGACCACGATCAGCACGCCGATGACGGACAGGCCTGCGGCCTGGACGGCGGTACGCCGGTCCTTCGGGGCGTGGACGAGCACGGCGGCGATCGCCGCGCCGCCGACGAGCCCGCCGAAGTGGCCCTGCCAGGAGACGTTGGACAGGGTGAAGGTGAGGACGACGTTGATGCCGATCCACATCAGCAGGCTCTGCACGTTGCCGCCGAGCTTGAGCCCGACCACGACGAGGGCGCCCATCAGGCCGAAGATCGCGCCGGAGGCGCCGACCGTGGCGCTGTCGGGGTTGGCGAGCCAGTAGACGGTGACCGAGCCGACCAGCCCGGAGAGCAGGTAGAGCGCGATGAAGCGCACCCGGCCCAGGAGCGCCTCCAACTGGGGGCCGAGCACCCACAGGGCGAGCATGTTGAAGCCGATGTGCCAGGGCTCGACGTGGGTGAACATCGCCGTGAACAGTTGCCAGAAGGAACCGTCGCTGACGCCGTCGACCCAGCGGGAGGTGGTGCCGGTGCGGCAGGCGGCCTCGTTGACGAACGGGTAGTAGCCGCCGCTCTTCTCGACACAGGTGCCGGTGGGGGCCAGCGCGAAGAGTTCGTAGATCCGGCTCGCGTAGCGGCCGGTGACCATGATCGCCACCCAGACGGTGACGTTGAGGCCGATCAGCACCTTCGAGACGATGCCCGGGTTGCTGCTGATCTGGCCGCCGTACGGCGCTGTGGCCTGCCGCACGCTCTTGCGGCCCTCCGCCACACACGAGGGGCACTGGAACCCGACGGCGGCATCGCGCATGCAGTCGGGGCAGATCGGCCGCTCGCAGCGCTGGCAGCTGATCCAGGTCTCACGGTCGGGGTGCCGATAACAGGTCGGCACCCCGACCGGAGGGTTGGTCATGGTGCTGGGGTCAGCCGATGATCTCGACGGACTCGATGACGACGTCGTCGACGGGACGGTCGTTGCGACCGGTCGGGGTCTTGTCGATGGTGTCGACGACGTCGCGCGAGGCCTGGTCGGCGACCTCTCCGAAGATGGTGTGTTTGAAGTTCAGCCACGTGGTGGGGGCCGTGGTGATGAAGAACTGCGAGCCGTTGGTGCCCGGGCCGGCGTTGGCCATCGCGAGCAGGTAGGGCTTGTCGAAGGTGAGCTCGGGGTGCGGCTCGTCCTTGAACTGGTAGCCCGGGCCGCCGGTGCCGGTGCCCTGCGGGCAACCGCCCTGGAGCATGAAGCCCTCGATGACGCGGTGGAAGATCAGGCCGTCGTAGAACGGCTCGCCGGCGCCCTTGGCGGAGTTCGCCTTCTCGCCCCTGGCGAGACCGGTGAAGTTGGCGACCGTCTCCGGCGCGTGGTTCGGGAACAGGTTGAGCGTGATGTCGCCCTTGTTGGTCTTGAGGACGGCCTGCTGCTCTGCCATGGAAATGCCTCGTCTCCGACGATCGGGATGGTGATGCGGTCGGGACGATCCTACGCAGCGGCTGGTCGCCGCTGCGCCTGACGGTGGGTCAGGCCTCCTGGCAGGCCTCTCAGGCCTTGGCGAGGTCGGGATGGTCGGCGCGCAGCCGCTCCGCGACCCGGCGCTCCACCCAGAAGATGAGGCCGGGGATCAGTCCGGCGATCAGCATCAGCCCGAGCTGCGGGATGCTCCACCGCGCCTTCTGGCTGAGCAGGAAGGCGACCACGACATAGACGATGTAGATCCAGCCGTGCACCAGCCAGATCGGGGTGAGGTCGGCGCCGAGCCGCTGCAGCGTCGTACCGTCCTCGAGGAGGTACTTGAGCAGCGAGCCGACCGTGCCGACGAGCAGCAGGACACCCACCACATAGGCCAGCGCGCGATAGACGCCGAAGAGCTTGGTCACGACTCCGAGGGTACGATGGGGGTCGCACTGCTCTCGGAATCGGCCTCGTCCACCACCGGCTCGGCTGTGGCGTCGCGCACGTAGCGCCACCACAGGAACAGCGCGAAGGCCGCGAAGACCCACCACTCGATGGCGTAGAGGATGTTGCGTAGTCCGGTGAACCGGCTCGCCTGGGGCAACTGGTCGAGGGAGGCGCCGTCGATGCCGGCCGCGGCGTCGGAGGGCAGCGGCTGCTCGGCGATCACATAGGCGCCGTAGAGGTCCTGGCCGTCGAGCCGCTGGACGAGGTCGGCGATCCGCATCTCGTGCAGGATGTCGTCGCTCTTGTCCTCGTCGACCTGGCCGCCGCCCTCGGGGGGCTGGAGCCAGCCGACCAGGCTGACCTCGTCGGTGGGTGGCGCGGGGAGGGTGGCGAGGTCGGTGCCTGCGGGCACCCAGCCGCGCACCACGGCGACGGCGGGGGCGGTCGGGTCGCCGACGGAGAGCGGGGTGACCAGCCAGTCACCGTCCTGCGCGCCGCTTCCCGATTCGGGCGCGCGGCCGGTGACCAGCACGGTCCCGGCGGGCAGGAAGGTGCCACTCACCTCGACCGGTCGGCCGAGTCCCGCGGTGGGGAACGGGTCGTCGGGGCCGAGCACGTCGGTGATCGGCTTGGGTGTCGCATGGGTCAGGTCGACCCGTTCGGCGTCGCGCCGGGCCTGCCAGGCGTCGTACTGCCACACGCCCATCCCGATCGCGATCGCGACGCACACCAGACCCAGCAGATGGGCGCCCCAGAGTCGAACGCTCCACCACTGCACCACGGCGTCAGCCTACGGTCCGGGGCGGAAGTGCGGCGGCTGGGGACCCCAAGCCCATCTGGTCTGACCACTTGACCAGTTGCTCCTGCGGGCCTACCGTGCGGGGCATGGCACTGCGTCCCGTCACCCGTCGCTCGGTCTCCGACCAGGTCTTCGACCAGCTGCTCGACGACGTCGTCGACGGCGAGCTGGCGGCCGGCGAGTCGCTGCCGAGCGAGCGCCGACTCGCCGAGGTGCTCGGCATCTCCCGCCCAGCCGTCCGCGAAGCGCTGCAGCGGATCGCGCAGACCGGGCTGGTCGAGGTCCGCCACGGAGGCGCCACCCTCGTGCGCGACTTCCGCCGAGCTGCGGGACTCGACCTGCTGCCGCGGCTGCTCGTCCGGGGTGGACAGCTCGACACCTCGATCGGCCGCAGCGTGCTCGAGGCCCGCGCCGAGGTGGGCCCCGGCATCGCCGCGCTCGCGGCCGAGCGCGGTGGCCCCGCCCTGGCCGGCGCGCTGGACACGGTCGCCGACACGATGAGCACGACCACCGACGCCATCGCGTGGCAGGTGCTCGCCCTCGACTACTGGGACCTGCTCGTCGACGGCGCCGACTCGATGGTCTTCCGGCTGATGTTCAACAGCCTGCGGGCCGCCTACGAGCCTGCCCTCCCCGCGCTCGCGTCCCTCCTCGCCGGTGAGGTCGGGCAGGTCGAGCCCTACCAGCTGCTGAGCGCCGCGGTCCGGTCCGGGGACGGTGCCACCGCACGCGCTGCCGCGGCTCGGGTGCTCAGCCCGACTGCCGACACGCTGCTCGGCGCGTTCGCCGCGATGGGCGACGACAAGTGGACCACCCCATGAGCCCGCAGGAGACGCACGCGCAGCGGCGGTTGGCCCAGGACGAGGCCCGGCTGGAAGGGAAGCTGGACGGGAAGCTGGACGGGAAGCTGGACGGGAAGTACATCGGCGACCGGGCCGCCGGACGTCGTACCAACCGGACACTGGGCGAGGTGTTCGCCGAGTTCTGGCGCCACCCCAGTCCCTATCTCCTGGCGAGCTGCCTGGCCGCCGCGATCGCCGGGCGGGTCCTTTCCGGGCCGGGCAGTTGGTGGGAGCTGGCGATCCCCGCAGGACTCGTCGCGAGCCTCCCCGTCGTGGAGTGGGTGGTCCACGTGTTCATCCTGCACTGGCGCCCCCGTCGCGTTGCCGGGATGACCCTCGATCCGCTGCTGGCCCGCAAGCACCGTGCCCATCACGCGGACCCGCGCGCGATCCCGCTCGTCTTCATCCCGTGGCAGGCCCAACTCTGGCTCGCGCCCACGTGGGTCGCGCTGGCGTGGCTGGTCACCCCGACGACGGCGGCGATGTTCGCGCTGCTGACCGCGATCTATGCGATCAAGTCGGGTTACGAGTGGACCCACTACCTGCTGCACAGCGACTACCGGCCGAAGTCCGCGTGGTACCGCAAGGTCTGGCGCAACCACCGGCTGCACCACTACAAGAGCGAGCACTACTGGTTCACGGTCACCACCGCCGGCACCGCCGACCGTCTGTTCGGCACCGCCCCCGACCCGAGCACCGTGCCCACCTCACCGACCGTTCAACGCCTGCACGACCTCGAGCTGTGACACGCTGAGCGCCGTGCGGATCTCCCACCTCAACTGCGCGACCATGAGTCCCGCCCTCGCTCCTGCCATGGTCGCCCACGTCCTGCTCCTCGAGCGTCCCGAAGGGCTCGCCCTGGTCGACACCGGCTTCGGGACCGGTGACCTCGCCGACCGCAACCGCCTCGGCCGGCCGTTCCTCACCACCGTGCGCCCCGTCCTCGACCCGGGCGAGACTGCGCTGGCGCAGGTGGAGGCGCTCGGCCACGACCCGGCCGACGTCACCGACATCGTGCTCACCCATCTCGACCTCGACCACGCCGGCGGCATCGGCGACTTCCCGAACGCCCGGGTGCACGTGCACGCGACCGAGCACGCCGCCGCCACGCGACCGAGCCTGCGCGAGAAGGCGAGGTACGTCGGAGCCCAGTGGGCGCACGGTCCGCAGTGGACCCTGCACGAGGAGGGCGGTGACGACTGGTTCGGGTTCGCATCGGTCAGCGCGCTCGCCGACGACGTCGTCATCGTTCCGCTGCACGGGCACACCCGCGGCCACTCCGGGGTCGCCGTACGCCGCGAGGACGGGCGGTGGCTACTGCATGCGGGCGATGCCTTCTTCCACGGCGGACAACTCCACGACCCGCCGTCCTGCCCCGTGTCACTGACCGCCTTCCAGCGACTGATGGCCGTGGACAACCGCGCTCGGGTCGCGAACCTCGGGCGGCTCCAGGAGCTGGCCCGCGGCAACGACCAGGTCACCGTCGTCTGCGCCCACGACAAGGCGCAGTACGACGAACTGGCCGCCGCGCGCTGAGTCCGTCGGGCGCGAGCCCGCGGAGGGTCAGTCGGGGCAGACGGTGAACGGCAGGTGCCGCTGCCGGGTGAGGCGGGCAGCCGCCGGGGCGTCGTCGAGCACGAAGCCGAGTCGTCCGCTGGCCGGGTCGGCGACGCCTCGGCTCATCACGAGCCCGAACTCCGGGTCGGTGGGCGGCATGACGTCAGCGAGCCGGACCCGCTCGAAGGCGTCCGTACGCCGCTGGCCGAGCTGGACGGTGACGAGTTCGGTGCCGAGCGCGACCGAATAGGCGGAGAGCGGCTCGAGCGCGTGCAGCGCGGCGGCGGGCGCGGCGGCGAGCTGCTGCTCCATGCCCGCACCGAAGACCGTGTCGAAGGGGGTGCAGGCGCGCTCGACGTACGTCGACACCGCCTCACTGCCCGTGAGCGCGACGAGGGCAGGGTCGGCGCCCCAGGAGGCGTCGACGGCCGGGAGGGCGGCAGAGGTGACGAGGTGACGGTCGTCGTCGACGACGGCCCCGGCGAGCGGGCCCACGCCGGCCTCGACGGCGCGATGGACCGCAGGCATGGCCACGGAGTCGTGGAAGACGAGCACCCAGCCGTCGGGATCTGTTGCGGATCCCGACCAGCTCGCCTCCCAGGCGACGTCGTCCTGACTGATCCCGAAGTCGCGGCGCAGACGTTGGTCGAAGGGCCGCAGCATCCCCGTGGAGAGCGCGGCGGTCTTCGGCAGCTTGTTCCAGAACGGCGTGCTGTCGGTCGGGGCGGCCTCGCCGGTCAGGGTGGAGAAGCCCAGCACCAGACGCGCCTGGTCGAAGTCGGTGACCTCGAGCGTGGTGGCGGCACTGGGCACGAGAGCGAGCACGGAGGCGGAGGGTTCCTTCGAGGCGTCGTACTCCGCCGTCACGACGGGTGGCTTGTCGACCTTCTGGTGGACCGGCTTCGGATCGCTGCTGCACGCGGACAGCACAAGGGCGCTGAACAGTACGACGACAGCAGAGCCCCTCACGCGCCGAATCTTGCCATGACAACGACGCAGGCGCCGACGAGTACGTCGACGCCTGCGCGTTGTTCGCGATCCGGACCGGGCTCGGACCGGATCAGAGGGGGTTTCAGCGTCCCGTGGACTGGGCCTCCACCAGGGCCCGGCGCAGCGCGGCGGGCATCCGGTCGTCGACCGTCAGCGGAGCGTTTCCACGAGCCGCGGCCTGTGCGGTCGGCTGCGGGACCGGGTCGCACTTGAGGTCGCTGCGCTTGTTCTTCTGGCGCTTCGGCAAGATCCCCGTGTCGAGGTAGCTGGCGATCAGGTTGTCGGTGCAGTCGATGCCGGACAGCGAGCCCGAGTGCGTCGTACCCCCCTTGCCCTCGATCAGGAAGGACGTCTTGAACGCCTTGCGGGTCGCGACGGCGCCGGAGAACACGGTGGCGGCGTCGTGGGTCTCGGCGATCATCAGGATCGGCGCCTTGACCTTGTTGTGCGACACGTCGAACGCCTTGCTGGACTTGGCCGGCCAGGTCAGGCAGGGCGCGTTGTACCAGGTGTTGCCCCAGGTCAGGAACGGGTGCAACTTGTGCACCCGCCAGGCGTCGGCCTGGGTCTTCTTCCAGTTGGGCCACATCGCGTCGGTGCACTGGACGGCGTTGTAGACGGCGAAGCCGTTGTCGTCACCGGGCTCCTCGTACATCGCGATCAGGTCGGTGCCGTCACCGGTCTTGACGAACTTCGCGTAGGCGTTGCCGATCTCGGACCAGTCGTAGACGTAGTAGCCCGCGCTCAACAGCACGTCGCCCAGCTCGTCGGGACCGAGCTTGCCGTCGGCCGCCGGGTGCTTGTCGAGCTTCTTGAGCAGCTTGTAGTAGCCCTTCAGCAGCTTCTTGCCGTTCGTGCCGATGCCGAAGGTGGCGTTGTTCGCCGCGAGCCAGTTGAAGTAGGTGCGGATGTTCTTGTCGAAGGCGATGTTCTGCTCGACGTTGGACTGGTAGAACGCGGTCTTGGCGTTGACCACGCCGTCCCACACGAACCGTCCGACCTTCTTCGGGAACATGGTCGCGTAGACCTGACCGAGATAGGTGCCGTAGGAGAAGCCGTAGTAGTTGAGCTTCGGCTGGCCGACCGCCTTGCGCAGGCTGTCGAGGTCCTGGGCGACGTCAGTGGTGTGCATGTGCTTGAGCAGACGCTTGGCGTCCGACTTCGAGCACGCCTTGGCGTACTTGCGGGTGGTCTTCTGCCACCACTTGAGGTCCTTCTTCTTGGTCGGCACGTAGTTGGGCCGGTCGTAGCCCGCACCCGGGTAGTTGGGGTTGCAGCTCAACGACGGGGTGCTGCTGCCGACACCACGCGGGTCGAAGCCGTACCAGTCGAACTTCGCGCCGACGCCGCCCGGGATCGCCTTCCCGAGCGTCGAGTAGATCAGACCCGATCCACCGGGACCGCCGGGGTTGACGGCCATCATCCCCTTGAAGTCAGGGTCGGTGTGCAGCTTGCGGCTGACCGCGATGTGGATCTTCTTGCCCTTCGGCTTGGCGTAGTCGAGGGGGACCTCGAGCATCGCGCACTCGGCGTCGGCCTTGACCAGGCGCGGGTTCTCGCAGGCGCCCCAGGTGGGGGCGGGCGGGGTGTAGCCGCCACCTGCACGGGCGGGAGTCGCCTGCTGGACCTGGGCGAGCGTCGGTGCGACCGACGAAGTGCCCGTCGCAGCGGCGATGCCGCTGCCCGCGGGGATCAGGAGGGCGGTGGCCGTTGCCGCCGCCACGAGGGTCAGTGCTCTCTTCACGTACAGAACCTTCCGAGATGGTTGTCCGGGATCTTCCGGCGTTCTCCAGACCTTGCCCCTTCCGGGCGCTCAGGTCCACCCAACGCGCGGCGTACCCGTCGATCCGGGCTGCGATCGAAGGGTGTCGGACCGATTGTGTCAAAGACACAAATCTTGCACAGAGCTCTGTCGCACAGCACGAGTCAGGGAGTACGCCGGACGCGCAGACTCATGTCCAGTCGAGAAACGAACCCCAGCCGAGGAGCCCCGATGCGCGACCTGATGACCCTGCTGCCGATCTTCGCCTTCATGATGATCCCGGTCTGGATCCCGCTCGTCGCGATGGCGTTCGGTGCCCTGCACGACGCCGTGCTCGCCCCGGCCAAGTTGGCCCGTCGTACGACGAAGGCCCCCGCCGCCGCTCCGAAGCACGCCGCTCCGGCCGCCGTCACCGCCTGACGTCACCGCCTGACGGCACCGCCTGACGGCACCGCCTGGCCCAGGTCGGACCACTAGCGTCGATCCTCGGGGCCGCGCGGCAGGAACTGCTCGGTGAACGCAGGCCATGCCTGTGCGATCAGCTGGTCCATGTCGAGGTGGGTCGCCTTGCGGACGTAGTCCTTGCGCAGCTCGGTGTCGAGCACGCGCAACAGGAAGCGTCGCAACTCGCCGTCGAGACCGGCGACCTTGCGCAGCATCGCTCCCCGCCGGGTGTCGGTGTTGAGCTGGAGGCCGATCTGGTCCTCGGTGGGCGTCTGGATCTCCAGGCGCAGCTTGAGCGGTGACTCGGTGTGCACGACCAGCACCAGCGGCACCAGCACCTCGGCGTTGAACGTGAGCCGGTCCATCGGCAGGCCGAGCTCGAAGACCACGCTGATCGGCAGGTCGATCGCATAGGTCAACCGCTCGCCGGGGACCTCACGGCCCTTCGTCGGCCGGAAGGTCCCGACGAAGCTCACGCTCGCGAACGCCCGACCCGGGCCGGCGCCGATCGGGCCCAGCGCGATCTGGTCCCCCAGGACGTCGTCGAGGGTGCGCAGGATGCGCTCCAGGTGCAGCACTCGGTGGATCCAGGCGACGCCGAACTCCTCGTACGACGTCTCCACCGGCGCATCGGTCGCCGCCTCCGGTACGACGTCATGCATCTCGTCCGGCGGTTCAGGCGCCGTGCTCTCCACGGACGCCTCCGGCACCTCGGCCACCTCGGTCACGCGCTCTCCCCCACTGTCGTCCTCGCCGGCCGCGCCTCCCGCGGGTCGGCCCGGGATTCCCGCTCCAGAACGGTCGATTCTCCCCTCACCCAACGAGCGGAGCCGTTGCGGGTCCCGGTCCCACCACGCTGTCGGTGACATCGGTCATGATGGGCCCATGCCGAGCCACGCTGCCGACAGCCACGACGTCATCCGGGTGCAGGGCGCCCACGTCAACAACCTCAAGGGTGTGGACGTCGAGATCCCGAAGCGCCGCCTGAGCGTGTTCACCGGCGTCTCGGGCTCGGGCAAGAGCTCGCTGGTGTTCGGCACCATCGCCGCCGAGTCGCAGCGGATGATCAACGAGACCTATTCGACGTTCGTGCAGGGCTTCATGCCGTCGCTGGCCCGGCCCGAGGTCGACAACCTCGAGGGGATCACGACCGCGATCCTTGTCGACCAGGAGCGGATGGGCGCCAACGTCCGCTCGACGGTCGGCACGGCGACGGACGCCAATGCCATGCTGCGCGTCCTGTTCAGCCGGATCGGCGATCCGTTCATCGGTCCGCCCACCGCGTTCGCGTTCAACGTCCCCACCCGCAAGGCCGGCGGGGTGATGCAGACCGAGAAGGCCGACGGCAGGGTGGAGAAGAAGGTCGTCAAGAACGCCATCTATCTGGGCGGCATGTGCCCGGCCTGCGAAGGCCGGGGCAGCGTCTCCGACCTCGACCTGAGCGCGATCTTCGACGAGTCGAAGTCGCTGGTCGACGGCGCGATCCTGGTTCCCGGCTACACCGCCGACGGCTGGATGGTGGCGGCGTTCAAGGCAGTGCTGCCGCCGGAGAAGCCGATCGCGAGATACACGAAGGCCGAGCGCGAGGACTTCCTGTACGCCGAGCCGCGCAAGGTCAAGGTCGACAAGATCAACGTCACCTACGAGGGCCTGATCCCCAAGATCCGCAAGTCGATGTTCAGCAAGGACGTCGACTCGCTGCAACCACACATCAAGGCGTTCGTGGAGCGGGCAGCGGTGTTCGCGCCGTGTCCCTCTTGTGAGGGGACCCGTCTCAACGAGGCGGCCCGCAGCTCGAGGATCAACGGCAAGGGCATCGCCGAGGTCTGCTCGATGCAGATCACCGACGCCGCCGAATGGGCCCGTGGCATCGAGGATCCGTCGGTCGGACCGCTGATCGCCAACCTGCTGCACCTGTTCGACTCGTTCGTCGAGATCGGGCTCGGCTACCTGTCCCTGGACCGGCCCGCGGGCACGCTGTCGGGGGGTGAGGCGCAGCGGACCAAGATGATCCGCCACCTCGGCTCCGCGCTGACCGACGTCACCTATGTCTTCGACGAGCCCACCATCGGGCTGCACCCGCACGACATCGAGCGGATGAACAAGCTCCTCCTCGAGCTGCGCGACAAGGGCAACACCGTCCTCGTCGTCGAGCACAAGCCCGAGACCATCGCGATCGCCGACCACATCGTCGACCTCGGTCCCGGCGCCGGCACGGGCGGCGGGACCATCTGCTTCGAGGGCGACCTCGCCGGCCTGCAGGCCTCCGACACGCTGACGGGTCGCCACCTCGCCTATCGCGCGGCGGTCAAGGACGAGGTCCGTACGCCGACCGGAGCCATCGAGATCCGTGGCGCCGCGACCCACAACCTGCGCGACGTGGACGTCGACGTACCTCTGGGCGTGCTGTGCGTCGTCACGGGCGTCGCCGGCTCCGGCAAGAGCTCGCTCATCCACGGCTCCATCGCCGGCCGCGACGACGTGGTCGTCATCGACCAGGGCGCGATCAAGGGGTCGCGACGCAGCAACCCGGCGACGTACACCGGGCTCCTCGAGCCGATCCGCAAGGCGTTCGCGAAGGCCAACGGGGTGAAGCCGGCACTGTTCAGCGCCAACTCCGAGGGCGCCTGCGAGAGCTGCAACGGCAACGGGATGATCTACACCGAGCTCGGTTTCATGGACACGGTCGCGACGCTGTGCGACGAGTGCGGGGGAAAGCGGTTCAACGCCTCGGTGCTGGAGCTGACCTTCGGCGGGCTCGACATTGCCGAGGTCCTCGACCTCCCGGTCGCGCAGGCGCACGCCTTCTTCGCCGAGGGCGACGCGAAGACCCCCGCTGCGGCGGCGATCCTGCAACGGTTGGAGGACGTCGGGCTCGGCTACCTCAAGCTCGGCCAGCCGCTCAACACGCTCTCCGGCGGCGAGCGGCAGCGGCTCAAGCTCGCCATGCGGATGGGCGAGAAGGGCGGCGTCTACGTCCTCGACGAGCCCACCACCGGCCTGCACCTCGCCGATGTCGAACAGTTGCTCGGGCTGCTCGACCGGCTCGTCGACTCCGGCAAGTCGGTCATCGTCATCGAGCACCACCAGGCGG
>JASLDK010000331.1 GCA_030145945.1 Nocardioides sp. | reverse complement strand
TCGACATCGGCCGTCGGGTCGGCCTCGGCATAGCCGAGCTGCTGCGCCTCGTCGAGCGCCTCGGAGAAGCCGGCGCCGCTGGTGTGCATCTTGTCGAGGATGAAGTTGGTGGTGCCGTTGACGATGCCCAGCACCCGCGTCACCCGGTCGCCGGCCAGCGACTCGCGCAGCGGACGGAGGATCGGGATCGCGCCGGCGACCGCCGCCTCGTAGTAGAGGTCACGACCGGCCCCACCCGCGGCGTTCGCGGCAGCGTCGAAGAGGGTGGCGCCGTCCTCGGCGAGCAGTGCCTTGTTGGCGCTGACCACGGAGGCGCCGTTGGCCAGCGCGGCCAGGATCAGCTCGCGTGCGGGCTCGAGACCGCCGATCACCTCCACGACCAGATCGATGTCGGGCCGGGTGACCAGGCCCAGTGCGTCGGTGGTGAGCAGCCCCTCGGGGACCTCGGCCTCCCGCGGCGCGTCGAGGCGACGTACGGCGACACCCGCCAGCTCCAGCCGGGCGCCGGCGCGCGCGGTGAGGTCCTCGGCCTGCTCGGTGAGCAGACGGACCACTTGGGAGCCGACCGATCCGCATCCCAGCACTGCTACCCGCAGCGTCTTCTCGTCACTCATCGTGCTGCTCCCTCATGTGCGCCCACATCCGTGGCCAACAGGTCGTCCTCGGTCTCGCGCCGGACGGTCACCGTCGCGACGCCGTCGCGGACCGCGATCACCGGCGGCCGCAGGGCGTGGTTGTAGTTGGAGGCCATGGACCGGCAGTAGGCACCGGTGGCCGGGACGGCGACCAGGTCGCCGGGGGTGATGTCGGCCGGCAGGAACTCGTCCTTCACCACGATGTCGCCGGCCTCACAGTGCTTGCCGACGATGCGGGCGAGCACCGGGGGCGCCGTCGAGGCACGCGAGGCGAGTGTGCAGGAGTAGTCGGCGTCGTACAGCGCGGTGCGCACGTTGTCGCTCATGCCGCCGTCGACCGAGACATAGGTACGCCGCGCGCCGCCGTCCAGCGCCACCTGCTTGACCGTGCCGACCGTGTAGACGGTGCACATCGCAGGCCCCACAATGGCTCGGCCTGGCTCGATCGAGAGCCGCGGACGCTCGATGCCCAGCGAGGCGCACTCCTGCTCCACGATGGCGCCAAGCTGCTCGGCCAGCACGGCCGGCGTGGTCGGGTCGTCCTGGGTGGTGTAGGCGATGCCGAAGCCGCCGCCGAGGTCCATCTCGGGCAGCTCGGCACCGAGTTCGGCACCGATCCGGGCGTGCAGGGCCAACACCCGGCGGGCAGCCACCTCGAAGCCCGAGGTGTCGAAGATCTGGCTGCCGATGTGGGAGTGCAGCCCGAGCAGGTGCAGGCCGGGCACCTCCAGTACCCGGCGGGCGGCCTCGAAGGCGTCGCCCGAGGAGATCGAGAAGCCGAACTTCTGGTCCTCGTGCGCGGTGGCGATGAACTCGTGGGTGTGCGCTTCCACGCCGGCGGTCACCCGGATCATCACCGGCTGCACGACGCCGAGCTGGCCGGCCACGTCCGCGGCCCGCTCGATCTCGTACGTCGAGTCGAGGATGATCCGGCCGACCCGCTCGTGCACGGCGCGGCGCAGCTCCATGGCGGTCTTGTTGTTGCCGTGGTAGCCGATCCGGGCCGGGTCGACGCCCGCGCGCAGGGCGACCGTCAGCTCGCCGTCCGAGCACACGTCGAGGCAGAGCCCCTCCTCCGCCACCCAGCGGGCGACGGCCGTGCTCAGGAAGGCCTTGCCGGCGTAGTAGACGTCGTAGCCGGCGAAGCCGTCGCGGAAGGCGCGGGCCCGCGCCCGGAAGTCCTCCTCGTCCAGGACGTACGCCGGGGTGTTCACGTTCGCGACCAGCTCGGCCACCGAGAGGCCACCGACGTGCAGCACGCCGTCGACCTTCTCCGCGGTCCGCGACCACAGGATCGGCACGAGGGCGTTGGCGTCGGCCGGCTCGCGCAGCCAGTGCGGCGAGCTCCCGGCGTAGTCGCCCGGCGGGACCCGGCCGCTCACATCCGCTCCGGGGCGGTGACGCCGAGGAGGCCCAGGCCGTTGGCCAGGACCGTCCGCGTCGCCGTGGCGAGCATCATCCGCGCCTCGTTGGCGGGGCTGACGGGCTCGTCGCCCTGGGGCAGCATCCGGCACTCCTTGGTGTCGTACCACTTGTTGAACACCGAGGCCATGTCCTCCAGGTAGCGGGCGATCCGGTGCGGCTCGCGCAGCTCGGCGGCGCTCGCCACCACCCGCGGGAACTCCGCCAGGGCCCGCAGCAGGTCGCCGTCCCGCTCGTGGCCGAGCAGGCTCGGGTCGAAGGCATCGCCCTCGGGCAGGCGCATGCCGAGGTCGGCGGCGTTGGCGAGCATCCGGCAGGTCCGCGCGTGGGCGTACTGCACGTAGTAGACCGGGTTGTCGTTGGAGGCCTTGGTGATCTCGGCGACGTCGAGGGCGAGCGGGGAGTCGGCCGGGTAGCGGACCAGCGAGTAGCGCAGCGCGTCCACGCCGATCTCGTCGGCGAGCTCGTCGAGGGTGATGAAGGTGCCCTTGCGCTTGGACATCTTCAGCTCCTCGCCGTCCTTGACGATCTTGACCAGCTGGCCGATCAGGACGTCGAGGGTCTGCGCAGGGTCGTCGCCGACACAGGCGGCCATCGCCTTGAGCCGGTTGACGTAGCCGTGGTGGTCGGCGCCGAGCAGGTAGAGGCACCGGTCGAAGCCGCGGGCGCGCTTGTTGAGGTAGTAGGCGGTGTCGCTGGCGAAGTAGGTCAGCTCGCCGTCGCTCTTGATCAGCACCCGGTCCTTGTCGTCGCCGAAGTCGGTGGTGCGCATCCACAGCGCTCCCCCGTCCTCGTAGACGTGCCCGAGGTCCTTGAGCCGCTCCAGCGTGTGCGGCACACCCCCGGTCTCCTGGCCCTCCTCGTGGAGCGAGAGCTCCGAGAACCAGACGTCGAAGTGCGTGTTGAAGCCCGCGAGCTGCTCCTGCTGCTCCTTGAG